>JASJDS010000076.1 GCA_030065055.1 Calothrix sp. MO_192.B10 | reverse complement strand
CTACCAATTTGACCGGCAAGCGTAAGCATACTGGCTCGATGCGGCAACTTGGGCAGAAGAAGCGTCAAAAACCTGGTTGTAAGCCAGACGGGGAATCAGAAACCCCGTCCGTCTATACGGCGGGGTAGTTCATTGTATCAATCTGAGTCTATGGGGAGCAGTTATGGATAAAAATCTTTGCAACTTTTATCTAATTTTTATACTTTACTTAGAGTTGAAGTACTGCTAGTTATAACTAAATATAATTTTTGAATATTTCTTATTAATAAATTTTACATAATATTTGATTAGATGATATTCTATGAAAGTTCAATCTCTATTTTTTGTCCACTTTATATATAGCTGTTCAAATCCTATATAAATATTTTGATTATTCATGTCCTGTCGTCGATTTATGACATAACCTTCAAGTGTTTTCCAGTATCTAATCACAATAAAACGATAAAATTTGTATAATAGTTCTTCATCGACAATATTTTCGTGGATACACAAAGACATCTCTTCTAAAAAATTGAGAATATTTATAATATCTTGTTCTTTAGTAGGATAAGTATCCAAATATTTTGTGAGTTTTTCTGCTCTCTGCAAATAATTCAAATTACCCTTAGTAATTTCATAAAATTCCTTTACTGACTGCTTTAAAAGGCTATTGTATGAATCATTCCAACGCATTATATACGTCAGGCTTCTATCTATTTTCCGGTCTTTCTCTTCCAAATATCGTGCTTCTTTTTGGGCTTTTTCCTCCAATTCCCTCAATGATTGTTGCACAGCAGTATTTTGCTTGAGACTTTGCAGCGCATAAAAAGCAGTAACACCAGCAATACTTGTAGTCAGTGCTGTGGCTGCAAAATTTAAAGCATCCCTATTTTTATCATTAGTGGTGGCGTAAAAAAATATGAATGGTGCTGCGACAACAAAAGCAAGTACAGAAGCTTTGAGACTAAACCGAAAACTGATGTTGACTGTGGTGATATTATCCGGACTGGGATGATTCTTTAACATAAGAAGTAACTCGACTAAAGTGTAGACTTCGCAACCTAATAAATGAATTTTTCATGTAAGAAATTACCTATGTGCAAGGAAAAATTACCGTATTTTCAACCATTATAATTATTGGTATATGAAGGAACTGTAAAGCATCCTTAAAGACTAAGTATTAGATTGCCCCACGCCTCGGTTTTACCGATAAGAAAATATATATTGTAGATATTACTTAGGGAAGAAAAATGGAAAAATGATGGTATTGTGAGAATGGTCAGAAAGCAAATTGTTTGATGAACTTGCATTGATCAAATAAAAATTCAAAATTTTTTATTTGTAACTCTCTCTCCCATGCCTATTCCCAGCTCCCTGACTCGCGTTACAATATTTATTCAAATACTCAATTAGCATCAGTTGTTTACTAGCTTATGAATCCTGCCCTCTCTCAAATTGGCACACAAATGTCTAACCTAACTGGCGTTAGGGCGATTATGAAGGACATTATTGAAACCTTGCGAGCCGGTGCAGGTAAGCAATTTATTAACCTGAGTGCTGGTAATCCCTTAATTTTGCCTGAGGTAGAACAACTGTGGCGAGACTGTACAACAGAACTTCTAGCTAGTTCGGAGTATGGAGAAGTAGTTTGTCGCTACGGTTCCAGTCAAGGATATGGTCCTTTGATTGAAGCGATCGCTAATGATTTTAACCGCCGCTACGGGTTAAAATTAACTGATCGCAATATTCTGATTACCCCTGGCAGCCAAAGTCTTTATTTCTATGCTGCTAATACTTTTGGAGGTCCTACTGCCAATGGGGAATTAAAGCAGATAGTTTTGCCCCTCAGTCCCGATTATACGGGGTATGGTGGTGTATGTTTGTTCCCAGAAGCCTTGGTAGCTTATAAACCCACTTTAGACGTAGAAGAAACAGCACACAAGTTTAAATATCGTCCCGACTTCAGTCAGTTATCCATTTCCGAAAATACTGGTTGTGTAATTTTCTCCCGTCCCTGTAATCCTACGGGTAATGTTTTAACTGATGATGAGGTCAGTAAAATTGCTGCCTTAGCTTCACCCTATGATGTACCCGTATTAATTGACTCCGCTTATGCCCCTCCTTTCCCGGCATTGAATTTTACCCCCATGACACCAGTCTTTGGTGATAATATTCTCCACTGTATGAGCTTATCTAAAGCGGGGTTGCCAGGGGAGCGGATTGGCATCGCCATTGGTGATGAGAGGATGATTCAAGTACTGGAGTGCTTCCAGACAAATATGTGTATTCACCCATCTAGATATGGACAAGCGATCGCAGCTCGTGCTATAAATTCTGGAGCATTGGCAGATATTAGTAAAGCAGTAATCAATCCTTTTTATCAACAAAAATTTACAGTTCTTGAGAATACCTTAAATGCAGCCATGCCCAAGGACTTACCTTGGTTCCTCCATCGGGGAGAAGGAGCGATTTTTGCTTGGCTATGGTTAAAAGATTTACCAATCACTGACTGGGAGTTTTATCAAAAGTTGAAAGAAGTTGGTGTAATTGTTGTTCCTGGTAGTACTTTCTTCCCCGGTTTGAGGGAAGAATGGCAACATAAACAGCAATGTTTGCGTATTAGCCTCACAGGTAGCAATGAAGAAATTGCTATTGGTATGAAGTTATTAGCAACGGTAGCAGAGAAAACTTATCAAAGTTAAGTTAAATAAGTGTTTAAGAGAATACCAAGAAATAAATTATCCCACTATCAAATTTTGGGACATTTTTTATTTGGGCGTTGCATAATTGAGGGATGATTTATCTCACGCAGAGGCGCATTAGACGCAGAGAGGATCAGGAGTTGAAAATCTAAACATTTATAGTTTCATCCCATTATTCAGCAATGCCTTTATTTGGAAGGATTGAAAGCTTAAAATTGAGGAGGTGCAATCCTCAAGCAAACTTTTCATGCGTCGAGATTCGATATTTTACAAGCTTTTTCAGCAGTGCCCCAGTTTACTATTTGAACTATTGATAAATCCGCCAAGTAATGCAGATGAGTATAGATTTGATTCGGTAGCAGTCAAAGAGCCAAAATTTGAAATAGATGGGGTATTTCTACCACCGGAAACAGAAAATCCAGGTGTGGTTTACTTCTGTGTTCGCGTAGCGTGCCGAAGGCATGGTGCAATTTCAAAAAGACGAAAGGCTCTATGAACGAGTATTTGCAGAAGCTTGGTTATATAGTGCTACGAAATTAGGTTAGGACATCCTTGAGTGCTGAAATCCATGAGCAGTCCACTTTTGACTTTTGACTTTTGACTTTTGACTTGCGCGTAGCGCTATATTTCTATCGCAATCGAGAACGCTTCAGTAATTTGCAGATAGTAATCATTTACCCATCCCGTAATCTCGAGCAGAGTGATATTGTTCCTTATCTGAGTCAACTTAACAGTCCCCAAGTACACCGGATATATTTGGATGAATTGGGAAATATTCGTCAATTACCTGTATGGGTAGCATTGATGGTATTGACAACAATTGAAGATGGGCAAGCAGTAGAACAAGCCAAGTATTTACTTGCAAGAAATCAACAGGAAGAAGCTCAACCAGCGAATCGCGCCATAATGGAGTTAATAACAACGATTATGGTGTACAAGTTTGAAGATAAAAGTCAAAGGGAGGTAGAACAGATGTTAGGGATTACACTCCAAGAAACGCGAGTTTATCGGGAAATTAAGGAAGAAGGAATAAAAGAAGGGATAAAAGAAGGGTTACAAAGGGAAAAATCCCTCGTTATCCGCCTACTAACTCGACGGGTGGGAGAATTACCGCAACAGGTGCGCCAACAGGTTGAATCTCTCCCTGTTGAACAACTGGAAAATCTTGGGGAAGCATTGCTTGATTTTAGCAGTATGGCTGATTTACAAACTTGGTTGGAAGGACTGAAGGCTTAAAATTTGGGAACGCACATCTGCGTAAGATTTTCTGAAATTGGGATGTTCTTCATCTTTAGTTATGGAAATAGGATACGTGATGTGCAACTTTATAATTCTAAATTCTAAATTCTAAATTCTAAATTCCCCTTGACGATGGAGGATTCCAGCCCCAAAACTTTTTTAATTCATCTATAATTTCAGTAATCTCCCCATAATCTCACCAAAAACAGCCTTCAATCTGTGACAGTGGTTAACTGGAATCCCTATCTACAATCCATCTGTAATACCTACGCTGAATGGTGGAAGATTTACACCCTCACAGATGTGGTGGGGAAGCAACGGGATGAGCAAAAAAAGCCATTTCCCCTACTGCGTAACTTGATGGTGGAGACGCTGAAGCAAGAGAAGGAAAGTAGGGAAGAACAGCAAGAAAAAACCGAACGGTTAACAGTTCTGGATGGTTTACGTAAATATGCTGGCAACCATGTATTATTAACTGGTCGTCCTGGTTCCGGTAAATCCACAGCGTTGGTAAGGTTACTGTTGGAGTTAGCAAAGAAAGCACAGCCTGTCATTGCGAGAGAAGCGGAGCGGAACGAAGCAATCTCATCAACTATGGGGAAAAGCGAGAAAATTCCCGTCCTGTTAGAACTGCGTTATTACCAAACCTCCATCCTCGATTTAATCCGCGACTTCCTCAAACGCCATCAAATACTGTTGTCAACTGGCGAGATAGAACAACTGCTGTTTGAGGGACAATTCTTATTACTTGTGGATGGGGTGAACGAATTACCATCAGAAGCAGCGCGGGGGGATTTACAGAAGTTTCGCCAAGACTATCGCAACACCACACCAATGGTGTTCACTACGCGAGACTTGGGGGTAGGTGGTGATTTAGGAATTGAGAAAAAGCTGCAAATGCAACCCCTGACAGAAGAACAGATGCGGGAGTTTGTTTGTGGGTATATCCCGGAACAAGGGGAAGAGATGTTGAAGCAGCTGGAGGGACGTTTGCGGGAATTGGGAGAAACCCCTCTGCTGTTATGGATGCTTTGTTCGGTGTTTGTGGATAATCAGAATCAAGTACCTGCTAACTTGGGTTCGGTATTTCGTCGGTTTACGGAAATTTACAACAATAAACTGAAACAAGATATTCCCGTAACAGATGAATCTCGTCGTTGGTGGAGGCGGTTGTTACAGCATTTGGCTTGGGTGATGACGCAGGGGGGAACCTCACCCCATACCCCTCTCCTTGCAGCAGGAGAGGGGCTTAATTGTGGCTCAAAAACGGAGATTCTGGTTGCAATTCCCAAACAACAAGCTAGGGATATTTTGACGCAGTTTCTCAAACAGCAAGATTATCATCAGCCAAGGGATGCAGAAATATGGTTAGATGATTTGCTCAAGCATCATTTAATTCAAGTAGGAACGGAAAATAAAATCGAGTTTCGTCATCAACTGCTGCAAGAATATTACGCTGCGGAAAGGTTATTGCAGGAGTTACCAAATCTGAGTGATGAGCAATTGCAGTGGGATTATTTGAATTATTTGAAGTGGACGGAACCTGTAGCCTTGATGATGCAGTTGGTGGATAAGCAATCTCAAGCGATGCGTGTGGTGAAGTTAGCGTTAGCAGTAGATTGGCAGTTAGGTGCAAGGTTAGCAGGGGAAGTTAAACCACAATGGCAGGAGGAAACTGTTAAGTTAATTACTGATTTAGGTTTGCCTAAATTATTGGAAATTAGATTGTTAGGAATTAGTAAATCGGAAGTTGCAGTACCAGGGTTAATTAAATTTCTGGAACATCAAAACTCGGATGTGCATTCTCATGCAACATCAGCCTTGAGAGAAATCAAATCTGATGCCCCAGTACCAGGGTTAATTAAACTTCTCGAACATGAAGACTCGGATGTGCGTTATCGTGCAGCATCAGCCTTGAGAGAAATCAAATCTGATGCCCCAGTACCAGGGTTAATTAAACTCCTTGAAGATGAAGATTCCGATGTGCGTTATCGTGCGGCATCAGCCTTGGGAAAAATGAAATCTGATGCCCCAGTACCAGGGTTAATTCAACTCCTCGAAGATGAAGACTACTATGTGCGTTATCGTGCTGCATCAGCCTTGGGAGAAATCAAATCTGAAGCAGCGATACCAGGGTTAATTCAACTTTTGCAACATGAAGACTCCGATGTGCGTTCCCGTGCGGCATCAGCCTTGGGAGAAATCAAATCTGATGCAGCGATACCAGGGTTAATTCAACTTTTGCAACATGAAGACTCCGATGTGCGTTCCCGTGCGGCATCAGCCTTGGGAGAAATCAAATCTGATGCCGCAGTACCAAGGTTAATTAAACTCCTCGAAGATGAATCCTCCTCTGTGCGTTCTCGTGCGGCATTTGCCTTGGGAGAAATCAAATCTGATGCCGCAGTACCAAGGTTAATTAAACTCCTCGAAGATGAATCCTCCTCTGTGCGTGATAGTACGGCATCAGCCTTGGGAAAAATGAGATATGATGCCCCAGTACCAGGGTTAATTAAACTCCTCGAAGATAAAGATTCCGATGTGCGTTATCGTGCGGTATCAGCCTTGGGAAAAATGAAATCTGATGCCGCAGTACCAGGGTTAATTAAACTCCTCGAAGATAAAGACTACTATGTCCGTTCTCGTGCGGCATTTGCCTTGGGAGAAATGAAATATGATGCCGCAGTACCAGGGTTAATTAAACTTCTCGAAGATAAAGACTACTATGTCCGTTCTCGTGCGGCATTTGCCTTGGGAGAAATCAAATCTGATGCTGCATTACCAGGGTTAATTAAACTTCTGGAACATCAAGATTCTGATGTGCGTTATCGTGCGGCATCAGCCTTGGG
The DNA here is from genome assembly GCA_030065055.1 of Calothrix sp. MO_192.B10. Classification (GTDB taxonomy): domain Bacteria; phylum Cyanobacteriota; class Cyanobacteriia; order Cyanobacteriales; family Nostocaceae; genus Calothrix_A. The sequence continues at coordinate 65,241 of JASJDS010000076.1, read as the reverse complement.
AGAAATCAAATCTGATGCTGCATTACCAGGGTTAATTAAACTTCTGGAACATCAAGATTCTGATGTGCGTTATCGTGCGGCATCAGCCTTGGGAGAAATCAAATCTGATGCCGCAGTACCAGGGTTAATTAAACTTCTGAAACATGAATCCTCCTCTGTGCGTTATCGTGCGGCATCAGCCTTGGGAACAATCAAATCCAAGGCAGCAATACCAGGGTTAATCAAACTTTTGCAACATGAATCCTCCTCTGTACGTTCTAGTGCGGCATCAGCCTTGGGAACAATCAAATCCGAGGCAGCAATTTCCGGGTTAATTAAACTCCTCGAAGATGAATCCTCCTCTGTACGTTCTAGAGCGGCATCAGCCTTGGGAACAATCAAATCCGAGGCAGCAATTTCCGGGTTAATTAAACTCCTTAAAGATGAAGATTCCTCTGTGTGTAATAGTACGGCATCAGCCTTGGGAGAAATTAAATTTGATTCAGCGATACCAGGGTTAATTCAACTTTTAAATAACAAGAATTTTCTCAACTTAAATAATGGCTATAATGCCTCTCAAACTATAGACGCACTAAAAAAAATCCAAGAACACCTCAAATACTACAAACCCATCCCCAAACCCACCATGTCCAAATCCACCTCCCACAACTACGCCTTACTCATCGGTGTCGGTGAATGCGAAGAAACCAAATTATCCCTACCAGTCACAGTTAAAGATATTCAAGCCCTAAAAACTCTCCTCACCGACTCCAACCTATGCGGTTACATGGACAATAATATTCGTCTCCTCCACGACGCAAACGCCACCAAAGACGCAATATTAGACAGCTTAACCTGGCTCAAACAACAAGCGGAAAATGACCCAGAAGCAACTATACTAGTATTCTATTCCGGTCATGGTTTACTACATCAATCTGGAGATTACTACCTCATCCCCCACGACACAGACAGAACAGAAATCTCCGACACCGCACTCCCCGCCAACACATTTAACCAAGCCTTACGGGAAATTCCCGCCCAGAGATTATTAGTAATTATAGATAGTTGTCACGCCCAAGGAATGGCAACATCAAAGGATGATGCGGGGAACAACAAACGTTCACCCATACCCAAAGGTTTTACCCAAACAGCTTTACCCAAAACCGTCATCGACGACTTAAAACAAGGTACGGGAAGAGTTATTTTCACCTCCTCCACAGGAAAACAATTATCTTGGGTACGCCGTGACGACACAATGAGTATCTACACTTACCATTTCCTCGAAGCATTGCAAGGTGCAGCAAATCAACCAGGGGATAAAGTCGTCAAGGTTTCCCATTTAATGAATTACCTCGGTGAAACCGTTCCCGCAACCACACAACAGGAATACCAAGAAGAACAAATCCCTTGCTTTGACTTCAGCACGGAAGGAGACTTCCCCGTGGCTTTGTTGCGTGGGGGTAAAGGTTTACCGCAACAGGAACAGGAAGAGTTGAAAAGGGAAGCAGAGGAGAAGATTCGCGGTATTAGTGCCAGCTTTAACAGCAATATTACTGGCAATGTGGATAATCTGGTGAATATCAATGCACAAACGGTAAATTTGAGAGATATTTCTTCAACTAAAAGCGGTAAATAATCTGCCATCAGCCAGCAAGGAAGGGAGCATCCCAATTTTGAAAATTTACCGAGATGATAAGTCGTCATTGCGTTAGCGCAGCTCCTCTGTTAGCGAAGCTCTCCCGAAGGGAGCAAGAGGCATGAAGCGTAGCGGAATGAAGCAATCGCAACATCCAGACTTTGCGATTACTTCGCTCCATTACATTACGCTCGTAATGACAAAATATGTTTCTAAACATTTGGGATGCTCCCACTACGTAATATTTTTGAAAAATTGGGACGCTCTCCTAAAGATTACTGTGTTGGGTTTCGTTCCTCAACCCAACCTACGAAATATTACCATAAGTTGAGCTAAGACTAGTATTTATACTTATATTTTGTGCGATCGCTCTACAATCAAAAGTAAATATAGCAATCCTATTTGATGTGTGAAATTAGCGGTGTTCAGATACCCGCGATGTCCAGATCCCCGACTTCTTAAAGAAGTCGGGGATCTAACTTTTGACGCATAATTTATAACTGCTATATATCCCAAAACAATTATTTGATAGAGGGGATGATAAAATCAGAAATTTCTCCAGATTATTATAAGAATGGAAGATTGTCCATTAATTTATCTAAGCTGCCAATAGTAGCAACTAAACCACAGGTAACTCCCAAGAATAGAGTAGTAAGTATCCCTTGCATCAAAGAAATTGAAACGTGATAATAAGCAGAGTAAGACCAAGCTATCATGGCGATAAAAATCCCAATGCCTATACCAAATATAAAACGCTTAACTGATGATTCTAAATTCATTTGTTGGCAGCATAATTCATCTATTTTTTGATTTTAACTAAAAATATTGTTTATATATTTAGGACTTACGTACTAGTTACGAGAAATCAGGTGTTTGGGATTGCTACTCTGCGAGAAGCCGCTAACGCGTCTACGGAGCGTCGCAATGACTGAAAAATAAACTGGATACAAGCCGTGTGGATTCATCCGTGGAGAGAAAAAATGTTTTCCTTATCTCATTAGCCCTTCGATTCATCAATGGGGTAATAATTCGCTCATTCTAAATTCTAAATTCGCTCATTCTAAATTCTCCTTGACTGTGCTTATACCAAATTAAAAAATGTTTGCAACAGATCCAATTGTAATCCCACCGTAACCCCGCCCCTACCAATAAATCATATCAAATCCGTTTGCATCGGAATTATTATTCCTTTCTCTTCTCTTGGCGTTCTACCCTTCACCGAAGCCACTTCGTGTCTAATGCGCCTTTGCGGTTTTATTATTCCAATGTCAATGGAAACGATATCATGTGTTGCATTGTTTTTTCCAATTGGTATTACATTGTCTGTGGTTAAGTCCGGACTTAAATAGATATACTTAAATAAGAGTGAGTGTGGAGGGTGTTATCTATGGCTAACCTCAAAGCATTATCAATTGGTTTCGCTTCCGTCACATTAATTGCTTGCAGTCTAGTAGAACACCAAGCTGCATCCTTCAACCCTGCACCTGCATTCAATAATGTAGGTAAATACAGTGCAACTATCTCCCAAAACAATAATGTAGCGGATATCTACTTTCCTCAGCCATCGGACTTAAAAACAGGTAATTACTCATTCCCCGTGGTTTTACTTTTACAAGGGGCGAATGTAGATAAATCTAATTATTCCAAGTTTGCCAGTATAGTCGCCCGTTACGGATTTGTGGTAGTTGTACCTAATAGTCCCAAATCTATCCCAGAACGCAAAGTTAAGGGACTTTTTACCGATACATCACAAATTAATGCAGTTCTGGCACAAATCAGTCGGGAAAATACCAACCCCACCTCACCAGTCAAGGGAATTGTTAATTCCGAGAAATTAGGCTTACTGGGACATTCCTATGGAGGTGTTGTAGGACTATCTGCGATCGCTAATTTATGTTTAAAATCCTTATGTGGGGGTTCTTTCAATCGACCCCAGGAATTAGCTGCTGGAGCCTTCTTTGGTACTAATCTCCGCCAACCAGCTACAAACGAGTTTATCCCCATCAAAAATTCTGGCATTCCCATAGCTTTATTACAGGGAACCGTAGATAATATAGCTCTTCCAGAAAGGACACAAGCAACCTACGATAAAATTCAAGATCCTCCCAAGATATCCATCGCTATTTTAGGCGCGAATCATTACGGCATTAATAATACCAATAATCCCATAGGTGCAAGAAGTGATACCAACACACCTACACTTAATCAAGATGTAGGCATAGAAACCATTGCTCGGTGGAGTGGATTATTTTTACGGGCAAGTATACTTAATGACAAACAAGCATTTACTTACGTATATTCCACAGGTGATGACCTTGACCCTAATGTTACCGCGATCGCTCAAACAAAAACAATCCCGAAAGTATCTTATACTTGGGGATTAGTCTTGTTAGGTATTGGAGCTATTGCAGTGGCATGGAAACAATGGCGATGGATGGTAAATTTACCCAATCGACCATTAAATCAAGGTAATTAAAGTCACTTCTGGGGGACAAAATAAGCGTCCTGGGGGAAAAGTACCCAAGCCACGATTGACATAGAGAAGATTGTTTTGCACCTGATGTAACCCTTGGGACCACTGCCAATTTTTTACCACTTTGATACACTCTTGACTCAAACAAGGTAAACGTCGCCGCATTTTTTTGGGAATCCGACTGAGGAGTTTTCGATAATAAATAACCCCAGGACCAATCCCAGGGAAAACGATTTGACCACCGTGGGTATGACCCGAAAGCTGTAAATCAACTCGCCATTTTTGCAAGATCGCTGCTGTATCTGGGTTATGGGATAAAACCAGACGGGGTTTTGTCGGATCTAATTGGCTCATTACTGGTATAGGATTAAATTCCCTCGACCAATAGTCAGCTAATCCCACCAAGGGAAATTCTCTTCCTAAGGGGTAAGCAATTTCATTCCACAGAACTTGAATATCAATCCGATTAAAAGCATTAGTCACTTCTGTTCGAGAATGATGACGCTCAATATCATGGTTGCCAAGTACCGCATATATACCAGTGCGGCTTTGTAAATATTTTAGCCGTAATACTAACTGATTGATGGGTGATGGATCATCAGTGACATAATCTCCAGTTAAAACAACTAGATCCGGTTCAGCTTCATTACTAATAGCGATCGCATCTGCCAACATCTTTTCAGAGAGCCGCAAACCATCATAGTGTAAATCCGATAATTGTACTACCTTTGTTCCTACTAATGACCCTGGTAAATCCGCAATCTTAACTGTTATCTTTTCAACAGTCAGTGGTCCAGATAGTAAACAGTGCATAAACCAATTCACACTCCTCAAAACCAGTATTTACAGCTTACCAAATTTTGTTAAGAGAATATAAATAACCTATTCTTAACCTTTAAGCGTGGAAAACAGTTATGTGAAGACAATTTTAACCAATTATTTTATATATATAAATAATGATGAATAAAGTTATCTAAATTTTATAATTATTAATCAAGATAGGGCATTCATACATAGTGATGACAAAGTAAGGAATGTCCCTTAAAGATTAAACAAGACTTTTACAGTTATGGGTGTTTTATTTGCAAAAGGTGAGCGATCGCGGTCAAGGGGAATGAGCGAATGAGCGAATGAAGAATTTAGAATTATTACCCCATCGATTCATCGATGGGCTTGTATCCAGTCTATTTTTGGGTCACCTCACCCGTTGCAATAATCTATGCACTCCTACCCAAGATAGATATTCTCAAGGCAAATAGATCCCGTCTTGAAAGAGGTGATGAGATGATGGGGGAAGAGCAATTTTTCATCGGCACTGCTTTTTGCCTCATTCTGCAAAAAATAATATGAGTTTGATAATAGCTGGCACTAGTAGCGGTGTTGGTAAGACAACTGTCACAATTTCTCTATTGGCATCCTTATGTCGTCGGGGGGTAAGGGTACAACCTTTCAAAGTTGGTCCCGACTACATCGATCCCATGTTTCATGAGTATGTTACGGGTCGTCCTTGTCGTAATTTAGACCCGGTATTAACTTCAGAAACTTATGTCCAGCAGTGTTTTGCTAATCATCTGCAAGGGGTAGATTATGGGCTGGTAGAGGGGGTGATGGGTTTATTTGATGGAGTGCAAGGTGGTGGGCAAGACCAGCAATTCCCCAATCATTTTGCCAGTACAGCCCATATCGCCCGACTGTTGAATTTACCTATATTACTGGTAATTGATTGTAGCCGTTTATCTGGTTCCGTGGCAGCGATCGCCCATGGTTATCGTACCTTAGATCCGAGGATTAATATTGCGGGGGTGGTGTTGAATCGGGTAGGGAGCGATCGCCATTTATCTTTATTAGAAAATGCCTTGTCACGAATGAATTTACCTATATTGGGTGTATTGCGGCGACAGAATAACATTCAAATTCCCGATCGCCATCTAGGGTTAATCCCCACAGACGAACTCCCCCAACTCAACACCGTAATCGAACAACTCGCTGATTTAGGAGATTCCTGCTTTGACTGGGAAAAATTATTACCACTGTTAAGGAAAGAGAAAGATATTACTAATCCTCAATCTAAAATCCAAAATCCAAAATCCAAAATCCGAATTGCCATAGCCCGCGATCAAGCCTTTAATTTTTACTATCAAGACAATCTGGACTTACTGCAACAATTGGGTGCGGAACTAGTTTATTGGAGTCCTCTACAAGATACTGAATTACCAGCAAATATCCAAGGAATGTACTTTGGAGGAGGGTTCCCCGAAATTTTTGCCCCCCAACTCGCAGCAAATAACAATGTCCGTGAGGCGATCAAAACAGCGATTTTAGCGGGAATGCCCACAATTGCTGAGTGTGGAGGATTAATGTATTTGTGCCAGGATATAGTCGATTTTGAGGGGAAATCCTGGTCAATGGTGGGTATATTACCCAGTACATCTAGAATGGAGAAACATCTGACTTTAGGATATCGACGGGCAATTGCCCTAGAAGATAGTCCTTTAGTATCTGTTGATACAACAATTTATGGTCATGAATTCCATCGTTCCAGTTTAGTCTCAACTACGGATAAAGCATTGTTGCAAACTTATCGCTACGATTCCGAGGAAATTATAGGCAACGAAGGATGGACTAATCATTTACCAATACACGCTTCTTATATTCATTTACATTGGGGAGCGCGTCCAGAAATGCCCCAACGGTTTCTTCACTATTGCCGATTTATAGCACTACGCGCAAGTAATAAGTAATAAGTAATAAGTTTACTGTTCATAGGTTTGCTGCATTCAGCAATGTCCGCGCCCTAATTGCGTAATGCTATACCTCACGCCATGTGCAACTTTTCCAAAACTTTTATTTCACAAGTATTTCAAAGATAAGCTATTTATATCAAGACAAAACACTCATCCATAGAATAGTTATACCAATTTCAAAAAAGAATGCGACAAATAGATTCTTGTAGAGACGTTGCGCCGCAACGTCTCTACCTAGGGATGTATTACTATGGCTAGATTGTATAATTTTGCAAAATATTAAGTATCTTATGAAACCCTTTTCCTGTCTAATTTCACAAGCATTTGTCCTATACTGAGGGGTTCTATACCACTTGATTTCTCAATATTAGTTGTTTATACTTACAGACGCAATGTGTAAACCTAAATACTTACACATTGAAAATAACAAATCAACCATTTTTTTTAAATAGGAAAAAAACATGACATCAGGAGTTCAAACTACTCGTCCAACAATCAAAGAAGGTAGTAATGGTCAAGATGTAAATGATTTACAACAAGTTTTGAATATGACTGTTGCATCACCTGAACTAGTAGTTGATGGTGTATTTGGTGCAAAAACAAAAGAAGCTGTCATCGCTTTTCAAAAGCAACAAAATTTGACCCCAGATGGAATTGTTGGTCCTCAAACTTGGTCCGTAGTGGATACTATTGAGATTAATGAAAGAGAACCAGGTAATCTACCAATTTTACGTCGTGGTGACGCAGGTGAAGATGTCAAATATCTGCAACAACGGCTAAAGATATGGGGCAGTTCTTTAGGAATTGATGGCGTATTTGGTGCTAACACAGAAGCAGAAGTCAAGAAATTCCAAACACAGTATGGGTTGACTGTAGATGGAGTTGTGGGAACTCAAACTTGGACTAATTTACTCAGGGTAGAAGATTAATTTACCTGGGTTGCAATAATTAATTCCAAGTTAATCACTATTAATTAAACATTCATGATTTATCGCATTAACACTCATTATTAATGTGATAAATCATGAATTCATTTATAATCTTGCACCTGTATCCTATTGGTCTGTCCCATTAGTTGTGATCAGTAAACAATTGTAGTGGGAGCGTCTCGCTCCCTGCTGTAAGGAAGCCGGCAAGACTAGCACCATTGATAGATTCTTTTGTAAAAATTCGACTTGGAACGCTCCCTGCTGCAAGGAAGCGGGCAAGACTATAAGTCAAACCTCACCATGACAAAAGCGGACATCCCTCTCCTTATAAAGGATACCAATGGCGAATCAGGGGTATCACCCTCTTGGGAGTGGGGGAGTGGGAGAGTGGGGGAGTGGGGGCAGAAACAACCCAGCCCAAATTATTCCAGTAATCCCCAGCTTTTAGCATAATCAGGGGTCATACCTACTATTCGCCAGCAGCATCCTTATAAAGGAGAGGGTAACCCAGACGGATGAGGTTTTAGAAGTATTCATCCGCACATAATACATTCATAACCCCAAATTAATTACAATAAAGTTTAGAGAGTAAACCTTCTAACAAACAAAGCCATGAGATGGCAATTTTTCAGTGTATTAGGGATAGGAATAACCCTAGTCTTAACTTTACCAGCTAAACAGTTATTAGCCTCTGGTGAGTCAGACTGGCGAAAACTATTTGAGATACAACTGTCTCGTGGTTATCAACTAGCGGTAAAGGATGCCCGTAATGCACAAAGCGATGAAATTAGTAATACACTTTTGTCAATTACTTTAGATAATCCCAAACTGGTTTGGCGAAAGGTAAAAGGAAAACCCCAGGTGTTAATGGTCACTTGGACTGACTGGGATGGTTATGATAATCAAATAGGTGAAAAAATGCGGCTAACACGAGAAGTTTGGGTGACTGCTGTTCCCGAATTAAAAAAATTCGCCGCCAAACTCAATCTCAGCGAAAAAAGTTTGACTTTGAGATTAGAACAATACTTAGGTTTACCTGCCCACAATGGCAAAACTAAATTTGTACAAATGTGGGTTAATCCAATAGATATATTTCGTCCCTGTCCCGATCCAGAAATTAATGATACTCGCTGTGAATTAAGGTTTTCACAACCAGTTGAGCAAATGCATCGTCAATGGTTACTAAAAAAAATGCTTACTTCCTATGGTCGAAATGGTTATCCTTGGACACGCTTAGGTTATACCTATGATTGGGGAAGTATAGAGACAGAAGTGGGAGCAAGTGAATTTGTAATTCAGGAAGGTGCAGAAGTTGAGATTGAATCAGTTGTAGAAACTATGAAATACATTCAAGGCAATAAATAGCGATCCCATTCCTAATTATGGAGATGAAAGTGCAATTAACCTAATAACTTGCAGCAATCTCGTGTAGCCCACATTCCCACCTTGAAATAAATTTCAAGGCTAATAAACGAAGCACGTTGAAACGCGCTCTGGTGTCTTTACCAGTCTGATTTATCAGACTTTGTCTTTGAGCCTGGGAATTGATTCCCAGGCGGAAATCTGGGCTAATTGAGAATGCTGCAAGTTATGAGATTAACCGCAATTTAATTACGTGTAGACATAGCATTTAACTTGTCATTGAGTTCGCGAATCCGTCGAGAAAGGACGCGGATAATATTCACAGCAATTTCCGGGGTTTCCTCAATGGCATCATACAGTTGTTCTTGGGTGAGTTCCAAACACTCACAGGGTTCCAAGGTAGTGGCAGATGCAGAGCGGGGTTGGGCATCAAACACAGCCATTTCCCCAAAAGACTCTCCTGCGGGGAACACAGCTAGTTGTTTGTCACCAATATGAACCTTAACTAGACCTGAAACCACTATAAATAAAGATCGCCCTTCTTGTCCCTGTTTAAAAATTGTCCGGTTTGCGGGGAAAAACTGCTCATTCATGGCAGCAGCTAACCTTACCAGGAAATCATCTCGTAATTCCTGGAAAATTGGTACCCTGCGGACAAGTAATAAACGATCTACACTAGTGAGCATAGTGAAATATTATAACTATGAATTGGGAATTTTCTCACAATTAATTTGCGATGTATCCGTTAATTGCCGAATCAATGCAGCAACTAAGGGGTCGCGATCGTCTTTCATTTGCGGTAGGATTTTGTAGAGAACATTTTTGGCAGCTACGCTGACATAAGCCAGTGCAGCTTCTCTGACAAAGCCTGTGGGATGACGTAAATTTTCTAAAATAACTGGAATACTCAATTTGATCCGAGCTACTTTTGACAGGTGGAAACAGCAGGCTAAACACCAGTCAGAAAGTAAACTACTGTGTGTTAGCAAATTGCGAATGCGATCGCTAACTATCATTTGCTGGTATTCTACAATATCCGCTTGAATTATATGTTGTAGCTTTTCCTCTGGAGATAGGCGATCGAAAATTTGTAATAATATCGGTTTATATTTCAAATTATGCACAGTGTGTTCTAGGATTTCTAATCCCTGTGCAATGTCAGCTTTAGATTCAGAACGTAGATGAAAAGTTGCAGCTTGAATTTTTTCTTGGGTATATATTAATTTTAGTAGCAGTAATAATCGTTCTTTAATATCTAGTTCTAATTCTAGTAGAGCCTTTAAGAATAACTGACAAGCATCATAAAGATTTGATATATTTGTTCCCCATATTTCTTGGGTTTTCAAGTCTGTATAAGCAGCATAAATTTCTCCTAAAAAGCGTAATTCTGACTCAATTAATTGTTCTACCTGACTTTGATGCCATCGATTAGCTAAACCGAACATTCCTTCTTGCTGATATCTTTTGAGTAAGGCGCGGAGGATATAGTTCCTGCTTTTGCCCTGGGATTTTTGTAAATGTAACCATAAAGTATTAATTACTTCTGGAGTAGGAATTTGACCAATGGTTCGCCAAGCATACATCCGAGCAATTTCCGGCTGGTAAATATTAGTAGCTAGCTCTAACAGCATTGGTAAAGCCTCATTTTCGAGAGCCACTATTGCCTTCATTGCCTGGGTGCGGGTTGATTTATAACATAGTGCAGCTATTAAGACGTGATAATATTCCTCCAAACGAGTTATAGCAATCATTTCTAATACGGCACAACGTACCCTAAGGGACTCATCTTGTAATAAATTGGGAATGTGAATCCGTAATGTTTGTAAATGTGCCGTTTCGTTGAGAATTTTAACTGCATTGACCCTAACCCTTTCTTGTTTGTGGGTGAGCAATTGTCTTAAAGTTTTAGTTGCTATCACCCTTTGTTTGGCATCCCCTTGGCGCAATAATAATGTAGCAGCAGTTCCTCGAATTAAGGAGTGTTGTTCCTGTTGTAAATATGACTCTAATTGCTCCAAATTAGAATTTTCTTCAGCTAGCCATACATAACGTAATGCCAAAGCAAACACTTCCGGAGCCACAACTCCTTGGGGCTGTTCTAGTAAAGCACGGACTTCTGGTAAATATTTGGCATCAATACCTCCTGTTAATATCACTTCTAAACTTTGGTGCTGCAAAGCAGGGGGTAACTTTACCAATAGTGGTGCTAAAACTTCTTTTGCTCCTTGGATATCTATTTGAGATAATAGTTCAATACAAGAATGTTTATCAGTATCTTTGCCTTTTTCTAATAGAGACTTAATTACAGCCTGTTTCAATGCTTTAAAATCTACATCAGTGGTACTGAGTTGCCCTCTACCCGCACTTAATACTAATAGCTCTATATAGTGCGATCGCACTTTCCAGACTAATGCAAAACAGATAATACCAATCACAGCAGTTTCAATTACCAATATCCAGTTTTGTGATATATAAGGTACTAGATAACTTGCCAACCAAGGACTAGTTAAAATAATTACACTGGATAAAAAAGCTCCTGTTGCAACAGATACTCCTTCTGACAAAGTTTGCAGATAACTACGAATTTTATCTGGCACAGGATGGAATAATAAAGTATTGCTATTAGTAATAAAAGTGTAGCGAAAGAGGTCGTCAAAGAATTGAAAAAATACTAAACCCCAGAAAAAGTTTTGTCCAACTATTATCCCTGTAGAGTCACCCGGTATCGCCAAAAATAATCCCAATAGAGCAATTACTCCGGGTAGAATTACCATTCCTCCTGGTAGAATACTGATAGTAAAAAATGCCCCGAAATTTTCCACTGCACGACTGGCAACAAACCACTGGGTTGCTAATGCACATAAACCGACAATTCCATCTAATACCCCTAAAAATTTAGCAATTCGCGCTCCTCCATCTCCGTGAAATTTAAAGTCCACCTGGCTAAAGTATTGAAATTCAATTAACATCCCAATTATTTCCAACAGTGCAATCAAACCTACCAATAACCATACATAACGTTTGATAGGACCAGAAAGGCGAGGTTGGCGATAAAAGCTGGTTTCCTTAATCCTTTGCTGTGGCTTACTAGGAAAAGCCTGGGGATAAATATTACTTAAGTAAAGTAAAATACTTCCCCCAAATACGATCAGTAAACCAGTCACAAAAACTATATGATTTAAACTGAGAATATCAAGCAACCAATACAGACTAAAGCCACTAAATGCTTGAGCAATGAGAAACCCGCTACTAATTAAAGGATAAGTGCGCTTAATCTGTCTAATATCAAACAATTGGCTAGCTGCTATGGACGTGTTGAGTTCATTCACAACATAAATAGCATCTAGCCATAGCCGCAGTATAAATAAGGTACTCTCTTGATGACCGGGTATTTGCAATAGCACCGGAAACAATAATAACGGCACCACCATCATCGGTGCCAGAGCCACAATTAGCGATCGCAACGGAAAAATCCTTTGCAGCCAAGAGTAAAAGAAAACTAATCCAGAACCAATTACTGCACTAGCCATGTAAAAACGAGGCAAGTAATCCACTCCAGATTGATACACTAATTGTGCCTCTGTACTGCGTTCTGCCCACCGCAATCCTACGCAGATTAAAGTATAAGCTACAAACAACAAAAAAGTCCGTTCGCTCTCCTCTGGTCGGAGATTGACCCATTGTAATATCTGTTTAATAATACTTTTATTGCTAAATGACCTGCATTGTTTCAATTCCATAGGGTTAGTGATACAGTGTAATTACTTAAACGATGGTGTCTTTTTATATATAACTTTTCGGGCAATAATAAATGGCTTTGAGTGAGCCAGTTTGTAGATATGGCTTTTGTAGAATTCTGGCAATAGCAAAAATCCTCAGTACCCGAGTATTATTTTTCCCAATCAATACCCTGGAATTAAAAAGTCACGCATTCAAAAGAATCTAATGAATTTCCTACCCTGGAAGAATTGACTACCGTCCCAACACTCCTCCACTCTGGGCGGGGAAACCCCGCCCCTACTCCTTCCCTCCTTCCCTCCTTCCCCATCCATATCTCTTTCTTGCAAGGTCGGTAATACTCACCCTATGGTTACGAACATCGTTATGATTGGATAGATTCTTTGCCAGAACCGAAAAAGGAAAATATCACTAAAGGCTAAAGACTTCTAAAGGCTTTCATGCCTTGCCTAAAGGACGGTTAAGTTTTGGAGCGTGGCGTAAAAACTTAACCTCAAGGGTTTTCAGCCTATTTTCTTATAAATTATAAATAGTTCTTAATGCCTGACGGGTTTAGACTTGGTGTTTCAAAGCAAAGGGTTGGGAAATGTTTATTACGTCAGAAACTCCTTTAGTTGCGACTATTCTATTAGTCGCTGTGGGAATTTTAGGTTGGGGCTTCTATCGAGCCAGACCTTATGGAAAATTAGGCATCTTAGCCTGGTTACAGTCAGTGGTGTTGATGTTTCCCTGGCTGCTATTTTTTGGTCTATTTGCCGCAGGAATTTACGTTAATATAGCGGGTGTTCTATTATTGCTAGTAATTTCTACTGGTGTTTATATCTATTTAGGCAAGCAATTAAGGGCAGCAGGGCAAGATACTATTCTTCGACAACGGGCAGCCCAAAAGTTAGCTGCGGAATCTCCCCAGGAAGATAAACCTGAGGAAAATGCCCCCTCATCAGAAGTACCCGATCAACTTCAACCAAAAATAATTGCCATTCCGAATGAAGATTTAAATAGTATTAAAGGTATTTTTGGAATTGATACATTTTTTGCTACGGAAACCATTGCTTACCAGGAAGGAGCAATATTTAAAGGTAATCTGCGAGGAGAGCCAGAGGCAACACATAATCGCCTCAGTACCAGTTTAAAGGAACGTTTCGGTGACAAATATCGCCTGTTTTTAGTAGAAAATGCAGAGGGTAAACCAGTAGCGATTGTTCTCCCCAGTAAAAACGATCCCCGTCCCATGACTGTTGCCCAGAAAGTCTTTGCTGGCATTTTGTTTTTGGCAACCATCGCCACTTGCATGGAAACGGCGGGAATTCTGTTGAATTTTGATTTGTTTGCCAATCCAGGGCGATTTATGGAAACTTTACCCATCGCCGTTGGTGTATTACTAATTTTATTAACCCATGAGCTTGGTCATTGGTTGCTTGCCCGTCGCCACCAAATTCGCCTCAGTTTGCCTTATTTTTTACCTGCGGTACAAATTGGTTCCTTTGGTGCCATTACTCGGTTTGAGTCTGTGTTACCAAGCCGTAAAGTACTATTTGATATTGCCTTAGCAGGGCCAGCTGCTGGGGGTATTCTATCCCTAGTTATGGTGGTGGTAGGCTTATTAATTTCCCATCCCGGCAGTTTATTTCAATTACCAAATCAATTTTTCCAAGGTTCTATTTTAGTAGGAACTTTGGCAAGGGTGGTTCTTGGTTCTGCCTTACAGTCATCATTAGTGGACGTACACCCCTTGGTAGTAATTGGTTGGTTAGGTTTAGTAGTTTCTGCGATTAATTTGATGCCAGCAGGGCAACTGGATGGTGGTCGTATTGTCCAAGCTATTTACGGACGCAAAACTGCTGGTAGAACAACCATTGCCACGGTGATTTTATTGGCATTAGTCGGTCTGGGAAATCCTTTGGCATTCTATTGGTTGGTTGTGATTTTGATTTTACAACGGGGTACGGAACGTCCGAGTTTGAATGAAATCAGCGAACCCGATGATGCAAGAGCGGCTTTGGGACTTTTGGCTTTATTCTTGATGATTGCCACTTTGTTACCCCTGACCCCTGCTTTAGCAGGACGTTTAGGAATTGGCGGATAAGTTATCAGTTATCAGTTATCAGTTACCAGTTATCAGTTATCAGTTATCAAGCAACGGTAGAGGAAACCCGTATTCATTGAAACAATAGATCAAATAAATCTATCTGTTTCTTCTTTCTTTTGCCTTTTAACTTTTAACTTTTAACTTTTAATCTAATCCTCATGGTGGCGATTAATCCAAATCCCCCTTAATCCTGCTGCATTTGCGGCTTGATAGTCTTCGCGGATACTGTCCCCTATGTGCCATGCTGCGGTTGGGGGGCAGTTATGTTTTTCCAGAGCGATCGCAAAAATTTTCGGGTCTGGTTTCGCTACACCCACTTGGGTAGAAATAGTAATAGATTTAAAGAAATCTCTGAGTTCTAAGCCTTGTAATACCGAATATATCCGAGAATCAAAATTAGAGATAATTCCCAACTCAATCCCCATTTTTTGCCATTTTTTTAAAGAAGAAACCACATCAGCATACACAAACCAAGGTTCTGTCGTGCCGAAGTGGATATAAATTTCGCTGAAAAAAGCAGAAAAATCCGAGAATTGAGCAATTACCCCCGCTTTTTCAAATGTTTGGTAGGAAATGTTGCGCCACCATGCAAATTCGGATTGAGGAATATCTTGTTCGTCAATATGGGGAAATGCAGGTGGTGGGGATGCTTTGAAGCAGGAAAAGAAGGTTTTATTGATAGTTTCGGCATTAACTTCTACATTAAATGCTCGCGCTATTTGACTATATACTTCCCCTACACTACCCTTAACATCAAAGAGGGTACCCACCGCATCTAAAAAAATCACTTTCGGTTGTTCTGTTTTCATAATCAATACCAAACCAAAAATCCTACCTAACCCCCTGTTAGATTAATTATCATGTCACAAATGGTGGCAAAATAAATTAAATACTAGGATTTTTTTGTTTCAGTATTTATTGTAATTATTAATTCATCTAGTTGATTATTTTCAGGGCTATCACTTAATAAAAAATAACTAATGACTAATATCCATCAAACTTCCGGTCGCTGGCAGTTAGGTCTAGGACTATCAACATTAACTGTCACTTTATGGGGCATTCTACCCATCGCTCTCAAAGTAACTCTACAAAAGACTGATGTATATACTGTTACTTGGTTCCGCTTTTTGGTGGCTTTTGGGTTATTGGCTATTTATTTAGGAATGCGGGGTCAATTACCAACCCGGGAAAAATTGCGCTCTACTCCGAGTAAGTTATTGGCGATCGCAATTATTTTTTTAGCTGCTAATTATATTTGTTTTGTCAAAGGTTTAGCACTAACTTCACCTGCTAATGCTGAAGTTATTATTCAATTAGCTCCAATTTTATTGGGTGCTGGGGGATTATTTCTATTTCAAGAAAGTTACACTTTGCTTCAGTGGCTGGGGGTTAGCATTTTTACCACCGGCTTTATGCTATTTTTTAAGGGACAATTAACAAGTTTAATTACAGCGCAGCACACATATTTATTAGGTAGTGGTTTGGTGGTATTAGGTGCTGTAACTTGGTCTATTTATGCCTTAGCACAGAAGCAGTTACTACGCAACTTATCCTCTACCCATATTATGTTAATTATTTATGGGATGTGTGCTTTAATATTTACCCCTTTTGCGACTGTAAATACAATTTTTACATTAAATATTTTCCATTTACTGATATTATTATTCTGCGCCTTAAACACACTAATTGCCTATGGTGCGTTTGCAGAATCATTAGAGCATTGGGAAGCTTCCAGAGTTAGTGCTGTTATTGCTTGTGCACCAATAATTACTTTAATCTCCGTAGATACTGTATCCGCGATCGCACCTAATTTAATGGAGCCAGAAAGCCTCACATTTATGGGTATATTAGGAGCAATTTTAGTTGTATTTGGTTCCATTACAATTGCCCTAGGAAAGTCTAATTGAAAATAAATATTTTGCGTATTTGCACGGGAACTTATAATCGTAAATATTGTCTATTTTGGGTGGTGGCATTATAAATACGGAGGCATGGTATTTATTTAATTTGTTATCATTCCACAGTAGTGTTAGTTAGTTGAGTTATCTCTAATTCGGGTAAGTATTCAGTATTAAATATTCAGTATTCACAAGATGTTAGGATTTGAGATTTTCTCTGAAAAAGCTGAGAAAATTTCAATCCTCACATGCTCTTGATAGTGGATATTAAATGGTGAATTCTTGCTTGTGAGACGGGAAAATTACCTGTTGTGCTTGTATTTGATTTGACAGACAAATATGAGCCAAAAACAGAAAACTCACAAACCAATTGAATATTGAGGCAACCTCCGCCAATCCAATTTACCAGGGCAACTGCATAACTACCAAAACGAATGCCTCGCGGAACAACATCATTGAACCAGTTGAACGATGAAGAGTTTGTTTGGTAATGGGAACAGCGGCCTCAAAAAGTATTCGCTATCCTTTCTGCTGTCGATGCTAATACCAACCCTAGGGATGAGTGGATCTGCTCGCTCGGCAGAACGAATTTATGCATCTTACTCAGCTTTAGAATTATCTATTCCGGTGACGGCACTGGAAAAATTTGCTCAAACAGGTAAAGTTGAGCAAGAGTTATCTATTTATCGCCGGTATCTCAAACCAGAGCAAATTAAAGAGTTACACCGGATTTTAACTAGTCCGATCAAAATTCATCCGGTGGCTGTTTCACAATTCCTCTATACACAACAAGGGGAACTGTTGTTACGCAAATTGGGAAATGTAATTAAAACTAGATCCCGACAACCAAAACCAGGGTTTTATGCCTTGCGAGCAGCGCTGATTTTAGCATCCCAGGAACCCGGAGGTTTAACCCTATTAAACGTATTGCGGAAGTATCCTACGGGTAGTATTCACATCGATATGGCGCGGACTTTAGGGATTGCTTCCGAATTGGAAAAAATGGTCAGAGAAACCAATCGAGCGATCGCTACTATATCCCAAAAGTCCCAGATGGAAGCAGCTAATACCCCATTTCCCAAAAACAATTTCCAGTTAGCCAATTTGCGTCGTCCGGGAAGGGTAAAATGGCAAAAAATCAAACCGATTAAGTTCCAAGACTTGCCACGCAATAGAACTTTGCTGACGGATGTTTATTTACCTCAGACAAAAACTAAAGCACCTGTAATTGTTATTTCTCACGGTTTAGGTTCAGACAGCAGCAACTTTAGTTATTTAGCTTCCCATCTGGCATCCCACGGGTTTGCTGTAGTCGTTCCCAACCATCCTGGTAGCAATGCCAAAAAAATTGCATTGTTTGCTGAAGGACGCACCGGGGAACTAACCAAACCCAATGAATTTTATGACCAACCCCTGGATATAAAATTTCTGCTAGACCGTTTGGAAAATTACTCTCCCTTGAAAAATCGCTTGGATGTGCAACAAGTAGGAGTATTTGGTCAATCCTTTGGTGGTTATACAGCCTTAGCCCTAGCAGGAGCAAAACTGGATTACGATCGCATTCAAAAGGATTGTCACCCCCAGACAGTCAACAAAACCTTGAATTTGTCTTTATTACTTCAATGTCGCGCTCTCAAGGTGGAAAATAAACATCGAGGTCAAGATTTGCGCGATCGACGAGTTAAGGCAGTAATTGCAGTCAATCCCATTACCAGCACGGTATTTGGCCAATCAGGCTTAAGTCAAGTCCAAATCCCTGTAATGGTAGTTGCAAGTAGTGATGATACAGTGGCACCAGCACTGTATGAACAAATTCTGCCATTTTCCTGGATTACTAACCCTCAAAAGTATTTAGCCTTGCTCTCAGGAGGTACTCACTTTTCTGCGATTGGTAATGGAAGTAGTGCAAGTGAAGCAGTGGAATTACCTTCCCAATTAATAGGAGATAATCCACAGCAAGCCCGTAGCTACATGAAGTCCTTGAGTATGCCCTTTTTTGGAACTTATGTTGTTGGTAGTTCCCAATATAGGCGATATCTCAATGCTGGTTATGCTCAACTAATTTCTCGCCAGTCTATAGGTTTGAGCTTGATTCGGTCTCTCACCAAAACCGATTTCACACAAAAACTGGAGCGAGAAACTAAAACTCGTGGGTAGAGTGGGGGAGTGAAGGAGTGATGGAGTGATGGAGTGATGGAGTGATGGAGTGATGGAGTGATGGAGTGAAGGAGTGAAAGAATTAAACTGTCAACTGTCAACCGTCAACTGTCAACCATCAACCATCAACCATCAACTATCAATCTATTTTGAGATTAAAAGGCAAACGAGTATATATTCCCCTAGGATCGTTCATTGTTTGGAAAACAGCGAGTTCTTGGCGCAATTTTTGCAATTCAGCAGTGAGTAGATCCGGGGTTTTGGCGGATGTGCCTGCAACTCCTAAAGCTGTTTTAGTTTCCTCAGCAACCTTGCCAAAAAACCTTTCTCCAAAGCTAGCCCCACGGGGATATTCTTGGAGTGACCAATCTTTTCCTAACTTGACTTGTTTGGCAGCATATGCGATCGCTGAATCTAAACCACCAATTTCATCAACTAATCCAATCTTTTTTGCCGCTGTGCCAGACCAAATCCGACCTTGAGCAATTTCACTCACCTTTTCTGGGGGTAATTTGCGACCTGTGGCAACTTTATTTAAGAATAAACTATAAACCTGATCGACAGAACGCTGGTATAATTTTAACTCCTCAGCCGATTTGGGACGGGCAACGGTTTGGGTGTCAGCATAACGTCCTGTTTTGACTGAATCCCAAGTAATGCCATTATTATTGCCCAATTTCTGGGCGTTAAATAGGACACCAAATACACCAATGGAACCAGTAATAGTACTAGGTTCAGCAAATATGCGGTTGGAGTCCGTAGCAATCCAATAACCACCAGATGCAGCAATATCGCCCATAGAGACCACAACTGGTTTAACTTCGCGGGTGAGGCGGACTTCCCGTTGCATAATTTCCGATGCAGTGGCACTACCACCAGGACTGTTAATCCTTAACACCACAGCTTTGATATCTTTGTCCTGCCTGATTTTGCGAAATACTTTGGCAAAGCGATCGCCACCTACTTGTTGGTCTTCTCCTTGACCATCTACAATCTCTCCTTCGGCATAGACTACGGCAATTTTATTGTTTGAGCTGTTGTTGGTGCTGCTGGAGCGATCGACAACATCTGCATATTTATCTATGCTAATTTGCTTAAATGTTTTGTCATCTTTGTTACTAGCAGTTATTTTTTTCAGGTCTGCAACTACTTGATCGAAGTATGCCACCCGATCCACTAAACCGCGACTCTTGGCTTCATCTGCGAGTAATATACCTTTACTATCAGCGATCGCTTGTAAATTTTCAGGGGTAATTTTCCGACTACTGCTAACGATGGTGCGCCAATCTCCCCAGACATCATCCAGTAATTTTTTGGTTTGTTGACGGTTCTCAGGACTGAGTTTTTTCAGTAGTAGTGGTTCTACTGCTCCCTTAAATTTGCCGACTCGCACTACTTGCACGCCAATACCGTACTTTTCCAAGGCACCGGCTAAGAACATGGGTTGGGTACTCAAACCATTGACTTCCATTGCTCCCAGGGGATTTAGCACCACCGTATTGGCTACGGAACCCAGATAATATCCTTTTTCCCCCCAGTCCACGCCATAGGCAATAATTTGTTTCCCAGAACTACGAAACTTCTTCAATCCCTGACGAATTTCCTTGAGGGTGGCAAAACCAGTATTATCAATATTGGTTGTTTTTCTGGCATCCAAGTAAATGGCGACAATTCTTTTATCTTTTCGCGCCTTTTCTATGGAGTCGAGAACGCTGCGGAGGGAAATTCTGGGTTCATTGTCACCTGATAACACATTTTTCAGTAATTGGCTGGAACCAGGTTTGCTGTCGGTTATTTTCGTGGACAGGTCAAAAACCAGCACGGATTTATTTTTGACTGTGGGTCCAGTATCCTTGGCAGTGGTAGCTGCAACAATTAATAATAATAGTCCTGTAGTGCTCAAACCCGCAAAAATCATTAGTCCTAGCAAAGTACCGACTAAGCTTGCGAAGGTTTGTTTGAAAAAATTGCCCATGTTCGTATTGGTTGACGATCAAATAGTCAGCAGTCATTAGTAATTGGAGGTTAGAACCAAATTCTAATGACCAAATAATTACTCATTCGTAATTAAGAGGGTACAAGCCCCCCACGAGAGTGAAAATTTAGCGGTCTTCAACTAGTGGCCCTTTCTTGCCCCAGTAATTGTAATTACTAATTATGAATTATCAATTACGAATTATTTTGACTTTTCCACTCTGTTGCCCACACCTAACCTCACATCTTGCCTGTAACCCTTATTATTTCGTAGGTTGGGCAATGCCACCTTACCCTGATTGAGAAGGTGCAAGATATGTATAACAGTTAGCCTGTCAAAAATAGTTTTTGAGTAGTTCCTAATTATACTTTCTCCATTTTATCTGACTGTTAAACTTCCTGAGTGCTGCAATTGTTCTAAAGTGCGGTTGCCGGTACAGAATAACACAGTCTTAAGTTCAGCAATCAGAACCTGAGCTAATTCATCCACAGCCTCTTGTGAATCTGCCGCAGCTTTGAGGAAAGGCATGGCGAATCCAGCCAAATTTGCCCCCAAAGCGATCGCTTTACCCCCATCCAGTCCGTGGCGCAGTCCTCCGGAAGCAATTAAGGGTATATCTAGTGCTATGGCTCTAATACTAGTAATACACTCGGCTGTAGATAAACCCCAATCAGCAAAAGTTCTACCCAAACGGCGTTGTAAGGCATTTTCTGCCCGTTCGCTTTCAACTTTTGCCCAAGATGTACCCCCCGTACCCGCCACATCAATGGCGGCGACTCCAGCCCCAATTAGTTTCTTTGCCATTACGTCTGATATTCCATTACCCACTTCCTTGGCAATTACAGGTACGGGTAATTTACTGCACAATTCATAGATTTTGTCAAGAATACCGTCAAAATTTTTATCTCCCCGTGGTTGAATGCACTCTTGCAGGGGATTGAGGTGGAGGATCAGGGCATCTGCTTGCAGGATATCAATGGCTCGCAGGCATTGCTCTAAACCATAACCATAATTGAGTTGTACTGCTCCCAAATTCGCAAATAGGAGTATATCCGGGGCATATTTACGCACAGCAAAAGTATCAGCCACCTCTGGCTTTTCCACTGCTACCCGTTGGGAACCCACACCCATAGCTAATTGATATTTTTGTGCCACTTGTGCCAGACGTTGGTTAATCATTCCCGCTTGGGGAGTTCCCCCAGTCATGGAAGAAATTAGTAGGGGTGCGCCTAGTTGTTTATGCAAAAAATTGGTACTGAGATCGATATCTTGATAATCCAGTTCTGGCAAACAGCAATGGGTAAAACCATAGCGTTCCAAACCATTTGTAGCTTGGCGACATTGTACATCTGCTTCTAAACAGATGCGGATGTGATCGGCTTTGCGAGACTGAGTTGTTGCGGGTTCTGTGCTGGAACGGTTCATAGTGGAATTGGAATCTATTCACTTCGCCATTCACCATTGTCTCAGCCGATCGCAATTATTTAACTGATTCTGCGGAATTCCCCATCCTCCTATGAGGTGGGGATGGATAGCAGGCAGATTGAGAGGTGCATCCTTTATGGATGCTCGAACAATCTGTAAATATTTCCAGAATAGTTTTATCGCTAAGTGTCTATTGTGATAGAATAAAATAACCAAGGAGGTGATATTGAGTGGTACACAAAGTTGTACAAGTCCGTTTATACCCAACCCAAGAACAACAAATACTACTAGGTCAGACATTCGGATCTGCTCGCTGGTGGTGGAATTATGCGTTGAATAAGTCAATCGAAACTTATAAACAGACAGGTAAAGGACTTGGACGTTCAGCACTCAATGCGTTGCTTCCTGGTCTCAAAAAAGCAGAAGATACTTCTTGGTTAGCTGATTGTTATAGTCAAGTTTTGCAAGCTACAACACTCAATCTGACCACAGCTTATAAAAACTTTTTTGAGGGTAGAGCAAGGTTCCCTCGGTTCAAATCAAAGCACGGTAAACAGTCAATTCAGTATCCTCAAAATGTCACAATTGTAGATGGCAATGTCAAACTCCCAGGTAGCATTGGGATAATCAAAGCCAAGATACATAGACCAATTGAAGGGAGAATCAAAACTGTTACCGTTAGCAAAACTCCGTCAGGTAAATACTTTGCATCTGTCTTGACTGAAGTAGAAGGGAATAACCCAACTATCACAGAGGGCAAGATTTACGGCGTTGACTTAGGGTTGAAACACTTTGCTGTTGTTACTGATGGTGAGAAGATTTCTAAATACGATAACCCTAGATATATCGCCAAACATGAAAAGAACCTGAAACGAAAGCAAAAGAAACTGTCACGTAAACAAAAAGGGAGTAATTCACGAAACAAGTATAGAAAACTAGTTGCCAAAGTGTACGAGCAAGTTAGTAACTCAAGGCAAGATTTTCTACATAAACTTAGTTATAAGTTGGTCAGCGATAGCCAAGCTGTTGTAGTAGAGAATCTTAATGTCAAAGGCATGGTTCGTAATCATAATTTGGCGAAAGCAATATCTGATTGTGGATGGGGAAGATTCACTAACTTCTTGTTCTATAAACTAGAACGCAAGGGTGGGAAGTTGGTTGAAATTGATAGATGGTTCCCCAGTTCCAAACTTTGCTCTAATTGTTTCTATCAAATGAGTGAGATGCCATTAGATGTGAGGGAGTGGACTTGTCCCCACTGTAGTACTCATCATGATAGAGATGGTAATGCAGCAATCAATATTAGAGCAGAAGGAATCAGAATGCTACAGGTGAGCCAGTGCGGTCTTGGGGTCTCCCCAAGTGGAGCAACTGGCGAATCCGTAAGGGCGGAAGGTTCAGCCGTCTCTGCTGTAGGAGGGGAAGTAAGACCAAAGATGGGACGAAAGTCTCATCTGCGGCATTCGCCTGTGAGTACAGAAGCCCCATCCGCCGGGAGCGGTGGGGTAGTTCACATGTCTAAAAAAGGACGCGCCAACATAAAGCTACAAATTGATTTTGCATCAATCTGTTCCCCTTGAGCGATCGCTTTTTCTAATTCCCCTGGAGTCATCAACACCGTTTCAATATCTTCATCGGCTTCCTGGGCGGGGGGATTATCTAACTTTTGTAAATCCTTGGCTAAATAAGCATAAATAATTTCATCAGAATAACCAGGAGCCAGAAAAAATTCCCCTAGTTTCTCCCATGTTTGGCCATGGTAACCCGTTTCTTCCTCGATTTCCCGTTGAATTGTTTGCAAAGGGTCTTCATTTGCTTCCACTGTACCCGCCGGAAATTCTAAAAGTCTCCCACCCACAGCAAACCGATATTGACGTACCAGTATCAGTTTACCCTCTGATGTGACTGGCACAGCCAGGGAACCACCGGGGTGACGAATACATTCCCATTCTCCCTCAGCTTTATTAGGTAAACGCAAGCGATTGACTTCAAAATTAAACTTACGTCCCTTATACAGTAGGCACTGCTTGAGTAGTTGTGGTAATTCTCGACCTATTGGCATAGTTAAATGATAAGTGTATAAAAATACATTACAATACTAGTGCCACTAAGCGAAATTCAAAATTCAAAATCAAAGTTAAAGTTAAGCTGGGCATTCTCATTATTGCCACCATGAACAGCTGTTTGGGTCAACTTCGCAGTCTCCATTGTCGTCCCCTGAGTCCCAACTCCAAATGTAAATTCCACTAGTTTGCATCATCT
Organism: Calothrix sp. MO_192.B10; assembly: GCA_030065055.1. Classification (GTDB taxonomy): domain Bacteria; phylum Cyanobacteriota; class Cyanobacteriia; order Cyanobacteriales; family Nostocaceae; genus Calothrix_A. The sequence goes on along the minus strand of JASJDS010000076.1, from coordinate 40,574 downwards.
GTTCTACATCTGACATTCTATCTTGAATCACAGCATTACTTGCTTGAGATTTTGCATCCTGTAGTAGTTGATTCATATCTAATTGCGTTGAGTGATTGACATTCCAACCAATTACATCCATCGCTTGTAAATCTAGGGTCGAGATATATTTTCTATCCCCGGCGATAAGTAGCGGATCCATAATTCCTAGATTCGTGTTACCAATAATCCTCCAGTGAGACGCTTGATATCCATTACCGCCTAGGGATGTACTCACACCCGTAGAAAAATTGCCTAAATTAGTGGTACCCCCATCCATAGAGAAGTAGCTGCTCCCACCCATCCGGAAGTCAATTGCTCCTTGATTCGCACTTTGAATAGAGTAACGAAACATATCTAAAGTAGTGGTTAATGCATATTCATTGAGAACATCAACACCACTGATAAACCCTAGATTATGTCCAATTTCATGGAGGACAACACTAACGAAATCGTATTGGTTTGAATCTATTGTGCCTCCAGCGTAGTCATAATTCCAATTAATCGATTGTTCCAATTGAATATAGCCATCTAATCCAGAGTCATCGCCACTAATGTCATTACCTAAAGCTTTATTATTTGCTTTAGTCTGGATAACTTCGTATAAAGTACTATCTATACTGCCATCTTGGAGTTTGACTGAATATAAAGTGCTGTCTTGGCTAGAGGTTGGTAAGAGGTTAATATTAGCGGTACCATCCGCTGCTAAACCCAACTTCAACTTGTCATAATTCATCTTTATGATGGCTGGGGTAGCACCACCTAATTTACCAGTGGGCAAGACACCACTAGTGATGGCAACGTGGATATTGATTATAACATCACTATCTTCTAAGTAAAAAGACCAAATCTTTCCAGCTAATTCAACCGCCTCAATCTGCTGCTGGGTGATACCTGGTTGATAGGTAAAGTTGAATGTAACTGCTAGTGTCGAGGTGCTGCTAGCTAGAACTCCCACTACGGCAAGGGCAAATCTGAGATACCATTTACTTTGTTTGTCCTTTTTATTTTTTTTAGTAAATAACATCTCTTAAAAAAAATTTAATAAACTATCTCATCCACTATAAGCACAAATATTTTATGCTTAAAGCAAAATAGATTAAGCTTGATTCAAGAGAAAATCATTTATTTATGAAGCTTGGGTTGAAATTTATGTAATAACTATGAAAAATCCACCTTTACGAGGTCATTTATTTTGAATGCGTGAATGCGTGAATGCGTGACTGACGCGCAGCGATACTAGTACTCGACCACATTAATTCATCAGGCTAGGCAACAGATCCCCGACTTCTGAATAAATATCCGCACATTGTAGCAATTCCTAGGATAGAAGTCGGGGATCGCTCACACCGCGACTCATCAAAATTAATGGGACAAACTACTAGCCTCATACATAATCTCTGATTACCACCATACGCAGCCGTTTGGATCGTTTTCGCAATCTCCATTGTCACCTGAATCATCCCAACCCCAGTAGTAAATACCACTCTCATCCATGAATTTCTCCACCTCAGTCCTAGTTGTATCATCATTATCTGGACTGTATTGGGGGCGGTAATTGTCCCCAGTTGCTCGTATTTGTGCTTGGGAGGAGAGAAATGCAAAATCAAGAGGTTTAACTATTTTATTACCCTTGCTATCTAGTATGTAGTCCCCGTTTGCATCTGTTTGATAGTACTTTTTGTGATCCACATCGTAGCCGATGTAGTCCATTGCCGTAAGGTCTATTCCTGTAAGTTTGCGTTTGGTGTTACCTTGCAACAATGGATTCATAATGCCAGGATCGGGATTATTATCTGCCCAGTGACTAGCTTGTGTTCCATCGCCTCCCAATCTACGATTCGTACCCCTGGCAAATAGTGCTTCGTAAGTCCTTGTTGTAGTAACAATATCCCCTTTTTTATTTGTTGTTTCTTCTGTCTCGGCGAGGGTAAAGACAGTTTGACATCCATCAATGGAAAAATAGCGACGTTGAGAATCCACAGTAAAGTCTATAGCACCTAATTTTGCACTGTAATCTGAACAACGAAACATATCCAGGGATGAGGGCTTTGCTGTTCCTGGTGCGGGATCTATACCACTAATAAAACCCAGGTTATGACCAATTTCATGGAGCACAACACTGGTAAAATCAAAACTGTTCTTGTCAACTGTGCCTTGAGCATACTTATAACTCCAGTTATATCTCGAATTTAATTGGATATAGCCGTGGAGTACACTTTGGGAATTGAAGCTCAAACCCAGCGCCATTGCATTAGCACCGGTGATCATAATATTAGAATCGGTAGTCCCTATAGTCCCATTCTGGTAAATAATCTTGTAACCTGAGAATAAACCATCATCAGGATTAGTGGGTGTTGGGGAAGAAGATGTGTTTTGCTCTGCCAATTCGACTGTTGGGGAAGAATAGGTGTTTTGCTCTGCCAATTCGACTGCTGCCAAAAAATCAGTGTTTTGTCCTGCTAATTCTGCTTCTGATTCTGCTTTAGTTTTAAATGCATCATAGTTATAGTTAGTTCTGAGATTAGGTATCGCCGCACCCATTTTTCCCCAGGGAAGCTCACTCATATCCAGATGGATATTGACTGTAATGGGATCTGTAATATAAGACTCCCAAATTAAAGCAGCTAATTCAGCCGCTTCTTTTTGCTCCTGGGTTACGTTTGCTCCATAAGTAAGATTGATTTTCAGGGCGGAGGCTGGTGCGTTGTTCCCCAATATTAAGGCAGCTGCTAATGCTAATGGGGCAACTAAATATTGATATATTGGTTTTCGTTGATGTTTATCACCAAAAATACTTGGTTTATATTCTTTTTTAGTAGATAACACATTCATAACAGTAAATTTACACATTATATATACTGTAAGAATGAATATTATATGTCTAGAAAAAAATAATGTAAATCTGAATAAAGGTAGAATATTTTTTCGTGAAGTTATGCTTTAAATTTTATGTAATAACTATGAAGTTGATGAAATAAGGGCACGAGCAAGTAGGGTGGACAGTGCCCACCTTACCCTTTCACTTGAAGGATGGTGCTAGCGAATTGAGTGCAAGACCCCTCATTTACCCACAAATTGGTTGCTTCCAGATGTAAAATTTTACGTCCCTACATCTGGTGGGATGGCGAAAAATCATTATGTGAGGGGCGATACCCCTGTGCTGACGAATATCTAATCAAGGGTCAGGACACGGTGTTTGCAATATTTTGGCATAGGTGATAATTTTACTGATGCCGTGCCCCTACGGGATCATTGATTTTTTGTTATTTCCTATGGAATTTATCGGATACAAAAGGGTGTCAAATTTATCGTCAGAAAAAAGAATCACCATCATTGCTATAAAAATGTAAACGCCCAAAACCCATAAATTGACCGTGGGATTTTTCTCCTACCGGGAAAGCTGTCACGCCAAATAGGTAAACACCACCAGTTATGGGATTTCGCTCAGGCTTTAAACCAATAGTAATAGTTTTACCAGGAGAAACTGGGGGATCGAAGGTGATTGATATTGTTCGACTTTTCTTATCTCTAGTAACTTCTTTGAGTGGAATTTTTTCTCCTCGACGGGAGGTGGTACCGACAAAAGCAATACTCTTTTTTAACCGAAAGTCGATATTATATATGCCTTGGTGCTGGTTAATTGTGACCCTTTGTAGTGGTTCTCCTGCATTCTCCGGCAAACTAATGGTAAAGTAATAGGTTGCTCCTACAATCTGGGCATTGTTGAAGGTAGTTGTCACCTTAACTAGACGAGGTGGCTGTACGAAATATACTTTACCATCCCGTAACTGAACTGCTTGTGTTGGGGAGATTATGCTGACAATTAGGGCTGTGGCAAACGATAATACTATAGATTTAATGTTATACATGATAATTATCCTCAATATTGACCTTTTCAACCAAAATATATTTCTGTTATTTAAAAACATGGGCAATATCGCCTCATTTTCTCCGGTTGTGAATCAAAGCACTTACCAACGTCCCAGAGGTTTGTAGATGAATGGAAAATTGATCGTATTTGAAGGGGTAGAAGGTTGCGGTAAAACCAGTCAAATGCAACTTTGTTGTCAGTGGTTACAAAGCTTAAATATCCCAGTAATCATGACTCGTCAACCAGGAGGAACTGAATTAGGGTTACATCTGCGAAGTTTATTGTTAAATAAAACAGATAATCAACCTATTAGCGATCGCACTGAATTATTATTGTATGCAGCCGATCGCTCTCAACATGTAGAACAATTCCTTAAGCCCAATTTAGCAGCAGGAAAAATAATCCTATGCGATCGCTATATCTACTCTACCATCGCCTACCAAGGTTATGGTCGCGGTCTTGATATGGGTTTAATCCAACAGCTCAATACCATTGCTACGGGAGGATTAGAAAGCGATTTAACTTTTTGGCTGGATGTAGATGCAGAAGTGGGATTAAGTCGCAAACGTGGAGATGGTGACAAATTTGACCGGATTGAACAGGAAAAAATTGATTTTCATTACCGAGTACAGTCAGGATACACTGCCTTAGCTGCATCCGATCCACAAAGAATCGTCAGAATAGATGGTAACTTGACTAAACAAGCTGTACAAGAACATATTCAAAGAGTTTTCCCGGAAAAATTCAAACCTGAGGGTATATTTTCAATTGAGGCATAATTTTTCATTAAACTTGGTTTTTTAACCCTTTTAGAAGTCAGCACTGACAAAAAGTGATGCGATCGCATTTAATAAAACTAAGTAATGCTTTGACAACAACTTCAAGTTTAAGGGTGAGCGAAAAAGACTATGGTCAAAGCGTTTCTCAATCTGGTGAGGTACATACTTGAAGCTGAAAGGCTTGGCAATTCTGGCTGCTGGTATACCTCATCTAAGTGGTAACAAATGTATTACTTATTACTTATTACTTATTACTTATTACTTACTTTAAGTTTAAGTATTACTATCGATCCCGGTTTTACTATTTACATTACCAATAGTATTTGAAATTACTGCTTAATAATTATTTACTTTTATTATTATTATTCAATAAAGATTGTTTATGCTTTGTATTATTCTCTGTTTGCTGATAAATTTTCCCACCCATATACATAGAAGCATCCAGAAATTCTGTATAACTGCATACTTAATTTTTGGTAATAAAAATGTTGCCATTTAGGCAACATGAGTGAATAAAGCTTCGTTATCTTCAGTAGAGATAGAAACAAATAGGGTGTAAGAGATGTCTGTGTAGACAGACGGATCGATCTGTTAATATTTTTTCCGGGGCATATATTATGGACAGAAGCTTCTACTACCGCAAATAATAGCCTACTTAATGATAGGGTGATGTCAATCTATTTAAATTCAGCCACTAATCTAAGTTGTGCCACAACTATAATAAATAGATGTGGGAATAAGCATAACTAATACTTAACCTTAGGTACTCTATCTGTGTAATTTCTATAGTTGACTTGTAGTAAATATAAGTTAATCTAAAGGCGGAATATGGAGGCACTGCTTAGGTGCCATACAATACAGCAACCCGCAACTCGGTTTACCGTTTAACTATTAATCACAAATATTCAAAGTGGATATTTTGATACGGTAATACCACCCTATATCAACTACCCTAAGCAAGGTAGTTATTGAACTAATCACTATCTATCTGGAAATTGTAATATTTAGTCTACAATACCAGTGGATACGAAAATCTAAAGAAAATATAAAAATGACAGTGGTGTTTGGAGGACCAACGTGTTTCTAAGACTAGCGCAACAGCACCGACAATTTGTCCAAGACTTAGTAATGAACTTACAAGCATTGGCAATTGTTCTCGAACGACGGGGATATCCAGCTTCTTGCTACACTTGTGGCGATCGCATGAACAGTGCTTCGTTTATGGTTAGTTTGGGAGAAAATCACCTGATTCGTTTTTTAGTATCAGATTATGGGATCACTTGGACTGAAATGCGGGATGACCGCGAATTAATGAAATTAGAAGGTGCTGAGGCTGTCAATCAGTTACAAGAACTAGCTAATCTGATTAAGGAATCTATGCCTATCCATGTAGGTAATAAAGCTCTCGCCAAGCGATAGCAGGTGTGACCGTTAATCAGAGAAAGTACAAATCGGATGATAAAGTGGCGAGAGCGCGTATTGGTGACGGGTAATTGTTAATTAGTTTTTTATTGGCCAAACAGTAATCAGTATCAAACTAAGAACTGAGAACTGAAATGACAATTACCCATAATCCATACTGCACCTTCCATTTTCATGGTAATTTTTTCTAGATTGAGAAGTGCAGCCACCAGAGAGTGAGATGCTTTTGATTCCTGGTGGGTGGGAATTTTTCCTGAGTGAACTGTATTGGACTGAATTGAAACAAGTTAAATAATTAGATGGCAATAGACTGGCAATTTATTTTGCTCATCTGAATCAGAAATATAAATGCTGAAAATGTCATGTTGACTGGAGCGTATAAGCTTGCTTGAGGTGATAACTAAAATTACAAGGGTATGGTACAAAAAAGTAAGCAATGAATTCCGCAATGTGTCATGCCCACAAAAAATCCCCAACTACCACCTAACAGCCCGATTGACAGTCCAGCACTACATACATTTGACCATTGGTTTGAATATCCTGTGAGGGCACAACCCCATCATACTGATTATGCAGGGGTTGTTTGGCATGGCAATTACATCAGATGGATGGAAGAAGCGCGGGTGGAATACTTGCGTTCCATTGGGATTGAATTTGTTGATTTATTAGCTTTAGGTTGCGACCTACCCGTTGTAGAGTTGTCGGTACGTTATCATAATCCTATTAGATTGGGGATGAGTGCGATCGTCAAAACTCGCATGGAATTAACTGGCGTGCGAATGAATTGGGATTATGCAATTGTCTCTGACAATGGGGAGCAATTGTTTGTTAGTGCCAAGGTGACATTAGTCCCAGTAGATAGAGACAAGAGTAAGATTATGCGTCAGTTACCTGTGGCAATGAAAGATGCATTAGCCAGAATTTCGGAAAGAGGTAGAAGTTAGGGGAGTATAGCACAAGCCAGTCCCGATAAAAAATTTTTTTCACCACCAACACCCTCTTGGGAGTGGGGGAGTGAGAGAGTGGGGGAGTGGGGGCAGAAAAAACAAGTATTATTCCAATAATCCCTAGCTTTGAGCCTCGTGTAGACGCGCTATGCGCGGCTTCTCGTAGAGTGGGGTCAAACCCACTATTCGCCAACAGTATCCTGCTAGTATTGCATTTCATTAATTTTGAGGAGTCGCGGTGCGAGCGATCCCCGACTTCTATCCTAGTAATTACTACAATGTGGGGATATTGATTCAGAAGTCGGGGATCTGTTACTTAGCCATCAGAACTAATGAAAAAGACCACTAGTGGTTCATCGCATTAGTTTTGTGAGTTGATCTTAAATCTGTATACTAGATATATTAAGGGTTTGAACGATATATAAACCCATCAGAATTAATGCGATAGACCACTAGTGCTTTGTCCCATTAATTTTGATGAGTTGCGGGCATGAGCGATCCCCGACTTCTATCATATGAATTGCTACAATGTGGGGATATTGATTCAGAAGTCGGGGATCTGTTACTTAGCCATCAGAACTAATGAAAAAGACCACTAGGGACTGTTTTCAAACTATTGTCTAGGTTGGGTGGAACGAAACCAAACCCAACATTCTTCATCCGATTTGTTGGGTTTTGTTCCTCAAACGCCACTTCCTATAACGGAGGTAACCTCCCTTCGGGTGAATCCTTCGGATACGCTGAGCGCAAAGCGCACGCTACGCGGTAAGCGAAGCTATGCCGTAGGCTTTACGCGAGCAACACTTTGCTTATGCCGGGGAACCCTTTCGGCAGTTACTCCACTTGGGGAGACCCCAAGTGGAGTACTGCCTCACCACCGCAAGTGTTTCACCGCAACGGAGTGGCTCCCCACCCTACAATTGATACTAATTTTGGGTTTGAAAACACGCCCTAGGGTGCAGGTGCAAGATATGAGCTTACCCTCTCCTTAATAAGGAGAGGGTAACCCAGGCAGGTGAGGTTTTATAAGTATTTATCCGCACATAATAATTATCGCCTTTGTTCAGGATATTAGCTGGAAGCACCTAAGTCAGTACAACTCCTTTCATAAAATCTGGCTTGGGAACCTTCAATAAATCCAAGATGGTTGGAGCTACGGAAAGCAGAGATACTTTTTGATGATGAACTGAGTGCTGGTGGTTAGGCTTACGAATCCATAAAATCCCATCTGGGTGATGCATTCCGCTCTTGATATCTTCTATTTGGTAAAAAATATCAAAGAATGGAACTGAATGTTTACTGTTAGCTATACTGAGCGTTGCATCATTCGGTAGTTTGTTAAAGATTCCACAACCACCCAAAACTTCTGTTCCATTACGCTGTAATCGCATCATCGGACGCTCATTAACTTCTAAGGCTAAAAGACGTTGTTCAGCTTCATAAGCATCTTGCTCATTTTCAAACCGAATGTGAAATTCTTCAGACATTACAGGAGAGCAACTGTAATTACTCTTGACACCTGCAAATTGCAATATATTTTCAAATTTACGGGGTCTGTAGAAGTGTTTTCCTCCTATATTCTCATAAGTGAAACAAGGTTTTTGACTTAGTCCTGTAGAAAGAATCAGAGTTGTATTGCTATCTACCAGATCAAAAAAAGCACCTATGATTTTGTCCATTTCCTGATAACCAAATAAAATTGCGGTTTCATATTCCACCTGTTCTTTTACTGATGGTTTTACTTGAAACTTATCTGGCTCCATGTTGCGCCAGTACATATGCTGAAAATGGGCTGTACTATTCAGAAAAAAAGTAGAGAAATTAGGTTTAATTTTTTGGTAGTACCAGCGAAACACGTCAAACTGAAGTTTATCTGCAATAGTTGCACGTTGCCAACGGTATTTTCCTGTGACTTTTTCACGAATTAATTGTTGGATAATAGCACCAATTGTATTTAGTGAAAGTCCGTGATGATTCATAAAGTCCAGAAACTTCAAAGAATCTCCAATACTAAGGGAAATAGAATCATTTGTGTGTTCCTGAACTTGTTTTTGGACAAATCGGAAATATGGTAATACTTCATCCGAATTAGGATTAATTTTCGTACTCCAAAAATCAGGAATAATATAACCATTTAATGGATAATTGTAGCTGACATTCATGCTGCCACAAATCCACACTCTTAATCCTGCATCTGAAATAATATCCCAAATAGATTTTGACTTGAGTTTATATCCCTCATCCAAAAGAAATACTTGATGTTCACTGTAAGGGACACCAGAATGTACAGTCACCCATTGAATCCAAGGTTCAAGAAATGGTGGTTGTTCTTCTGCATCGGTTGTATAAATTTCTGATTCTTCATAGAATCGCTGGAAGTTAGGTAATTTTCCTTCTTGAATAAAACGCTCCATTAAAGAAGGACAAAGTTCATTGAATTCCAAGGAAATCACAGATTTATTTGACTGCATATAAAATCCTTACCTCCTAATATCTGATATTTTTTTATATAAAATGGATAAATAAATTTTATGAAATTGTTGTTTATGCTAAAAAAACAGTAAAATTTTAAAACTATAATTCCAGATCATATACTTACCAGTTACTAATTCCTAAAACATGACGACGAAATAATTGATAAGCATATCCTCCAAAATGGGCAATTAGCATTGTCAGTAACACAACTGCACAATAAAACCAACGACTAACATAGTCAGGTACTTGATGTTTATCACCGAGCCAAATCTCGGTACTAAAGTTTTCCCTAAATTTCCAGTTGACTCGAAAGGATTCTAGTATTATTGATAGAAAACCCGTTATAATCAATGCCACAAGAAAAGGTCGTAAAAGTGTTACAAAAAGACTAACTATCGAGATTACAATCATTCCAGAAATTGCCAAGAATGGTAACTTTCCTCGAATTGGTGCAGATTTAGGATGCTTTGCGGTTGTAAGATATCGACCTCTTCCATACTTAAAATATTGAATTAACAGAGATTTCCATGTTTGTCTGGGATAATACCAGACTCTGATTTTAGAGCTCACATAAACCGCTCCCTGGTATTTTTTATCCGGCATTGGATTCATATCAAAAAACAGCTTTTGCAACCTCAGATTCAATTCAGCATCTTCATTTGTAGTTGCATCAGTGCTGTATCCAGATACTGCTTGTAAAGTTTCCCTCCAGAAACAACCTGGAAAAAGCGTGTCAGCATAGCCATCATAATCAGAATGACGATGCTTTGCACTTCCACCCCCAATCAAACTTTTTGAGGCTAGTGCCACTCCTGCTTGAAAAGGTGTTTTTGCAGCAAAACGAGTCGCTCCACCAACATTGAAGGCTTTAGATTCCAGAAGTATTTCCACGCATTTTTCAATGTAGTCAAACGCATAATCTGAGTGAGCATCTGCTCTGAGGAAAATATCACCTGTACAATGTTGCAGAATTAAATTGAGTCCAGCAGATTGAATTTTTTGGGAATTATGCAAAAGCTGCACCCGTGAATCTTCTTTTGAGAGGCGTTTAATAATATCTTGAGTATCATCAGTGCTTCCACCATCTGCAATCAGGACTTCAACTAAGTTTGGATAATGCGTTTGGAGAAATGAACGCACGACTCTCTCGATACAATTTGCTTCGTTGTAAACAGGAATAGCAAGGGAAACAGAAGGAAAATGAACTATCATACAGCCAAATTACATTGCGACAATTGAATTCAAAAAATTATATGATGTCCGTTTAAATAAACGTCATTGCGACCGAAGGGAAGCAATCTCAAAGACTTTGGGATTGCGTCGTTTCACTACCCTTCACCGAAGCCACTTCGTGTCTACGTTCCACGCCTCTTGCTCCCTTCGGGAGAGCTGAGTCGCTTTCGCGACAACACGCTGCGCGTTAACGTAGTTCCTCTGTAAGAGGCACGCTAATAGAGGAGCTGCGCTCTAAGGGTCGCTATGCCGTAGGCTTTACGCAATGACATATTATGGTTAATTTGCCGGACATTATATTAGAAGTGGTACTTGATTGAATGCACCCTCTAGCAACAAAACTCGCGCTAACTATACGATTTTTAAAAAACTCGCGCCCAAACCCCTATAAAATCCTACTTTTTGATTTTTTGATTGCACGAGTTTATTGCATATTTGTAGAGGGGGATAAAGTACCTCCTTAACCGCTCTGTCGATGCTACCCTTGACACTTGTATAGCTTGTATGGAACCAAATAGGAAGCAGTTAAGCTTTTGTGACTAGATATAAGTGATTTAACAAACCATGCTCTGCTATATCACTTTCATATTTTCTAACAAAAGAATCTATCCCAATCCTCGCACTTTGAAACTTTTCAGCCGTGTAGTCATCAAATAAAATGCGTCCACCTTTTGTTAACTTAGGCCAGATCATTTCTGCACAGTAAATAATACTTTCTTGCAAGTCACAGTCGATTAATGCAAAACAGAACTGTTCGTCAATGTTGGCTAAGGTTTCTTGAAAGAACCCCTTAACTGGAACAACCATATCTTTCATGCCTAGCTTCTCAATTTTAGCTTTGACATACTCAAAAGAGGTAGATGTAAAAACTTTATTTGAAACTGTTGTTAACCCAGCTTCTTTCTCTCTTTGAAACTCATCCGGATCAAATCCTTCGTAAGAATCACAAGCATAAATTATCTTGTGTATACATTTTTCTTTGAGAAAATTAGCCATGATTAAAGTCCCCCCACACCTTGAGCTTCCGCACTCAATAATGTTCCCTTCCAATTCAAGAGCGAAATTTAGCTGTGATACTAAGTCTTGTATACCTTGAGCAGGTAAATTTGTTTCATAATTCACAACTCTAGTCCGGTATAAACTAGGAATTGTTAACAGAATTTGGTTCAGAAAACTAGGTGGTATTGTATTTTTTACTGATGTTCTCCAGTCCATATCTTCCTCCATTTGGGTGATATTAAAAGTTGCTCTTGAATTTTACGAAAATTTTGATACCTATTAAGATTCCCTAGATAATATCTTTGTAAAGTTCCAAAAGTATTTTTGACTCTTTTTCCCACTTATACTTTTCTTTGACTACACGTCTGCCATTTTCACCCATCTTTTTAGCTTCATTTGGATGAGTAATTATCCATTGAATTCCTTGAGCAATTGCTTCAGGATTATGAGGATCAACACAAATACCACATTGATTATCTTCAACGATTTCTTTCCACAAAGGAATGTTAGAAGCAATGACAGGAATACCAGCACACATATACTCGAACATTTTCACTGGAAGTGCATTCATTATATTTGGACTTGGATGTAACAGAACTAATCCTGCCATTGATTTCCTCAGAGTTTCCACTACCTGCTCTCTACCAAGCCAGCCTAGCTCTTTGACATTTGCCCATCCAGGTATATTCACTGCTTGTTCTCGTTGTTGTGCATACGCAAATTCACCCCCTAGCAGTAGGCAAGTATCCGTTTGCCCAATCCCTTTTATCATCTCAAAAATTCCCCTTTCTTCTGTAATTGAGCCTATATAACAGACAACGGGTTCCTTTTCCTCCCAATTAGTGTCAGGAAATGACAGTTCATCAAGGATTGGATAATTTTTAACATCGACAGCAGAACACCCTAGCTTGAGAAAGCGGGAGCAAATCAAGGGGGTTGCTGTCACTATAGCCGTGAAGTGTTGAGCAGCAAAATTTTCTAATTTTTCCACAGTCCAACTAATAATTTTTCGCCAAACTTGAGGAATCCAGAATTTACTCAAAATGTCCCTTGGCACATCTTCATGAACATCGTATATCACATTTTTACCTTGGTTAACTAATAGCAATCCCAGTGGAATTAATTCAGGATCGTGAAAGTGATAAATATCTGCTTGAATTGCTAAAGCCTGCTGATAAACATACCAAACAGCCTTAGTCATCCGTAATAAACGGCTTTCTTGAATTTTAGGAATAGAATGAAGTTGAACATTTTTTATCACTTCATTAGGTGCCCCAGGAGCCACTAGATGTGTTTCGTAGCCGGCACTGGCTAAAGTGCAACATTCTTTGACATAAATACGTGTGTCATTATAAGGATGAACTGAAGTAAGATGGCAAACTTTAATTTTTTTGTTTGGTTGTTCAAGCATATTTTTTAGGGCAATTACATATTTTATTTAATTCGGAATATTTTACTGATTTTTTTCAGGCTTCGTAAAATATTTGTTTTTGTTTTTGTACACCTCAAATTTTACTAAATCATAAATTTAATCTGTGTTTCGATAATCTCCTTAATGCGAGTCCAAAGTTCACAAATATAACGTAGAATCCTAAAGGTTGCCTAAATCCTAAAATTTGCACAACATTAAAAATCAAAAGACTGTTAAAAAGCATACATTCAGAATCATTGAAAGACTTCCATGAATTTAAAAATTGTTTTATACAAATAATGATTAGACTTAGATAACTCAAAAAAGCAGGAAAACCAAAATTCTGAAATGTTGCTAGTAAATTATGTATATATGTACCACTCCCCCTTTGAATTATTCGCTCTGAATAATTACCAAAAATAGGATTTTTGATAATATCTTGAATACCTAAATCATAGTAATATAATCTTTCATCTAAAGAAGCATCAGAACCTGTCTCTACCGCAGAAAGATTTCTATTAGAAAATAGAACAGTACTGGAATCAAAATTTGGTAAATTATTTGTAATTTTTACAACATAAATTGACGATACAAGTAAAAGGCATACAAAAATCATCTTTCTCAAATCGAACCATTTAACAAATGAATCAAAAATTAGATATGGGACTACCAAAATAAAGCAGAAAAAAGATGCTCGTGAACCATTAAAAAATAGTACGGCAACTGATGAAATCAAGATAAAAATAACAAAGTTTAGCCGCAGATATTGATGACTATTTTTGACTTTTTTTAAAATCAGATCAGTTGGTGGTATTTTTTTGATAACTAAAATTTTGCTAGCTAGTATCATTGATACTAATGCGAATGTATCACCTAAATATTGATATACACCAGCAAACTTAGGGTCGTTTTCACCATAAACAGACTCTAAAGTTATCGGATCTATCTTGGAAACTACAAAATAAAAAATCATTGACCATATAATAAATATCAAGCCAGTAAAATATTTTTTATGAGAAATTTGTGGTAACCCAATACTGAATACTAGTGCAAAAAAACAGTATGACAGACGAACTATATCACTCTGTGCATCTGGAACACCAAGGTAAAGATAACTAATTGTTAGATTTAGAAGAGTCCACGAAAAAAAGGTAAATAACAGGAAGAAACATAAAGGAAATAATTTGTGATTGAATTTAATTTTGATGATAAAAAAGAATAGTACAATACTAGAAGCTAGCAGACATATTAAATAATATGCATTTCGCAATAAAAGAATACTTTCATTTCCATAATAAAAATAAAAGGGCAAAAACGCAATCATGAATAACAAAACTATAATATTGAGTCCAATCAAAGTATTTTTCATGTATCAAATTACGAGATAAATCAATATTTTTTTATTTAATGCATTTCTAAAATTAAAATTATTCGATATAATTGATGCCAAGGTAATATTGAATTGATCACAAGCATTAAATAATCAGGTGATAGTAATTATTTAATTCAAAATTTATTCAAATTTTACAGCATATTTTTCAGCCCATTTTATCAAGTTTATCCAACGCCAAATGCGAAAATCAAAAGGCTTTAGTCCTTGAATAACTGCTTGCCAATCCTGATTTACTTGGTCCATATTCAGGGCAGGAATTGACTGTTTGCTATGTAGTATTTCTTCCACCCAAGGACGTAAAGTAGCTAACCAGTTAAACTCAGGGGTGGCGAAACCAATTTTATCTCGACGGTCTAAAATAGAATCTGGAACAATGCCACGCATTGCCTGCCTAAACACAGCTTTGGTTGTGCCGTCAGGAGCAATAATATACTCTTCTGGCAAAGAGAACATAAAATTAACTAAAGTTGGGGTGAGAAAAGGAACACGGCTTTCAATAGAAAAAGCCATCGAGTTACGGTCTTCATAACGCAATAGTGAAAGTAAATTATTGTCCAGACTTTGGTAAAGTTGCTCTCGTAGTACTTCTTTTTTATGTCTGCTTGGTGGCAAAGAAAGCATTACTTCCCGTTCAGCAAACCACCTAGAATTTAACCAAGATGGAGCAAATTCTTTTCCGATTAACTGTCTGGCTAAACCTTTGAAATTATCAGGTAGTAGAAACCCCCCTCCAACTAACAGAAGCCTTAATCTATTCATCTCAGGTAATCTCGATGCTTGCTCTAAAAACTGAGTGACTTGATGCCAATGTCCTTGACGAATTAAAGTAGCTAATCTAGCACCTAGATAAATTCGATAACCTCCTAAGATTTCATCTGCTCCTTGGCCATCTAACATCACTTTAATTCCTGCTGTTTGAGCTAGATGGAATACTTGATGCTGTGCATAAATACTTGTGCTATTGAAAGGCTGCTCTTGAATATTTATTAAGTAGTCCAAGTCCTCTACTAGTTGAGTTGGCAAAGGTTGTGTCTTATGTAGATTAGTCCTGGCTGCCTGACTTACTATATCTACCCAATGCTCTTCATTTACTTTGGGATCATCTGCTATATAGCTAAAGGTATGTAGTTCCACATCAGGTTCCAGATAACGCATTGCCATGACGATGCTAGATGAGTCAATTCCTCCAGAGAGAGCAGCACCAATAGGAACATCACTACGCAAATGGAGACGGATATTTTCTAAAAATAATTCTTGTAATTTTTCCGCTGCTGCTTTAAAAGAAATTTCTAAAGGTTGATTCAGCTCCACTTGCCAATAACGTACCGGCTGTGTTACTTGCAACGAATCGAGAGAAAACTTTAAGTAGTGAGCGGGAGGAAGTTGGCGAACTTTAGTAAACAAAGTTTCCTCGCCATGATCTGTTACCCCAAAACGCAAATAGTCGTATAATTTTTGGGGATTAACTTGACGATTAACTCCAGGAAGTTGTAGCAGAGATTTGATTTC
The DNA here is from genome assembly GCA_030065055.1 of Calothrix sp. MO_192.B10. Classification (GTDB taxonomy): domain Bacteria; phylum Cyanobacteriota; class Cyanobacteriia; order Cyanobacteriales; family Nostocaceae; genus Calothrix_A. The sequence goes on along the minus strand of JASJDS010000076.1, from coordinate 24,514 downwards.
AGAAGCAAAAGCAAACCCACCTTGCCAGTCAGTGTAATATAAGGGTTTGATACCAAAAAAATCTCTAGCGAGGAACAAATGGCGTGTGTGGGTATCCAGAATGGCAAAAGCAAACATTCCCACTAAACGGTTCAGGACTTGGGTTCCCCAATGAGCATAAGCAGTGAGCAGTACTTCCGTGTCTGAATGAGAATAGAAAGTATAACCTAATGTTTTCAGTTCCCTTTGTAGTTCTAGGTAGTTGTATATTTCCCCATTGAAAACAATGGCATAACGCCCGTCTGATGTTACCATTGGTTGCCAGCCAGCTTCGCTAATATCCAGAATGGAAAGACGACGGTGAACTAAACCAAGCCAGCAGTTTTGCAGGTCGTCAGGATTGCGGGAAACCTGTACTGGTGATGTTCCTGACCAACCTAAAAATCCCAAATCATCAGGACCACGAGAGTATAAGGAATTGCTGAGATTTTTTAACATCTGCGAATCAATTCCTGAGCGATTAAATTGTAATATTCCAGCAATTCCACACATAATTTTTATGCCAGATTTAAGTTTTCTAATATTTTGTGATAAATAGGATCAGAGAGTCTGCTGTTACTTTAATCAACTAAAGAGAAGCACCAAAAATTTATAAAGAAACTAATTGTTTGTAAATATCTATCTCCCTTTGATCAATCAAACGATTATTGTGCCAAAGAAGCCGGAAATCACCCTGGAAAAGCTGACACTGTTGCTTATATTTAGCCATTGTTTGTAAAGTTGCTTCACCATCAAGACCAAGATTCATGAACATATCATCAATGACAGTACATTCCATCACTATTAGTGGTTGTTCTTGAAGTTTTAAAGCTTGACGAGTATGAAGATTGAATGTCGAAAATTGGTAGCAAATACCGCAACGAAATCCTGCTACATCAACGAAAGATAAAGTAGAATCATAGTCCAGTCCTGCATCCTCCCAGTTTTGAAAAGTGGTTGGAGTTTCCCAACGCAAGTAGTGCTGTCTTCCTCCCCAATATTCCTGTTGAATACCTTCTTCAGCACAAACTTGCTTTAAAATTTCAAATTCTTTTTTGGTCTGTGCCCCATCCTTGTAAGTGTTATAACTGGTATGTAAACCAATTTCGTGACCTCGCTGGTGAATTCTGCGTAACAAACTACGAATTATAGGGTGATTCATACTGTAATTACCATCAATAGCACCCCCGCTATGGTCAGTAATAAAGTAGAAAGCACTTTTGAGATTATGCTTTTCGCTGATGTCCATGATTAGGTCAAAGGTATTACAGGGATCTGCTTTTGAATTACCAGTTGTAACTTGCATCCAAGATAAAATACTCTTCTGTGCTTTGAGTAAACTGTGCCGTTTCAGTACATCCCCAGCGCAACGTTTGAGCAAACGTGGAACACCTGTAAATGCATACATAAATGGCTCGTCTACATCATGACTAACATAAGTTTGAAACTGGTAAGTTTTACGCTTTAATCCTGACCAAAGATGTTTGAGACAAGCCCAGAGAATTTCTAGATACTCATTAATAATGGGACGGTCTAAAAATCCCTCCTGATAAGCCAAGGATTTAGTCCCTGGAAAAGTGCCAGGAAATCGCTCATGTTCATATGGTCTGACAACTTCTTCGTAGCGAGTTAACATAAAAAATGCTGAACCAAAGATATCAAGTCCTAGGTAGATTTTGTCTTCAGAATGGCTAAAAAAGTTAGGATTATCGGGGTCATCACCATAGATGACAGGAATATGAGAATTTACTGTTATGGCGTTTAATTTAGTGGTTCCCATATTCCATACTTTTAAGGGTTGTTTTGGTAAAGAAACTGGTTGTAACCATTCCTCAATTTGTTTAGAGAAAAAGTCATCGGCAGTTATCAATTCTCGACCATCCCCCATTGTAATTAACACATTGGGATGCCCATTTACCTCAATTTGGATATCCAAGCCTAAAAACTCTTGAAACATCACTGACAAAATATAGTCACGTTCGGCTTGATAGTTATCAGGAATTTGAATTAAAATCATGGCACAGAAGACCTCACCATAGCTTCTAGCATATCTCGACCAGCCATCATAAACTTCATCCGACGACTCATTGCTGTTACTTTCAAATATGGGACTTGTCTACCACCAAAAGCACGAAAGAAACGCTCTATTGGTTCAATCATTGAGCCTTCAAAATCAAACTTTTTAGTGACCTTAGCTGCAAACTTAATTGCTTCCCACATCAGTAAGCTAGTGGCTCCACTTTTGCGTAATTCTGGATCGCCACCTCCCATTAAATAATAAGCCGAGTTTTCATCCCAAATAACATAAATAGCTGCATGAATTCTACCTTGTGCATCTTCTGCAAAAAATATCTGCCGTGCTTCTTGTTTTACACAAGCTGCATCTAAACGTTTAACTAGTTCTGAACTATAGGGAAAACTTTTATCCTGGCGTTGAAATGTTAGGGAGCTAATTTCTAAAAATCTTTCAATATCCAAATCAGTCCTGATTACTACTTGTTTTTTAGCCTTACGGATTTCCCGACGAATATTTTCTCGAAAACCTGCCCAAATTTCATCAAGGTCTTTCAGATTTTCTAAGACATAAGTGTAGGAAGTAGTTTGAGAAAAATTACACCAGAAAAAGGGAAGCCAATTTTCAATTGAATAGTGAAAAGCAGAAATTAAATAGTCATATTTAGGCAATTGCTCTATCAATAATGTCATTAACTCTTTTTGCTCTGCCAACTGTTTGGCATATTTAGCATTTGAGGGTTTTAACCAAGGTCCCAATATTGGAGTTAGAGGAGGTTGAGTAATTACAGTCAATCCATATTTTTTCTTAATCACATAGGGAAATCTAGCAACCACTTCTTGGTTCTTTTTTACGCTCACTTCAGACCATTGGTTAGGAGATAATGCATCCAACCACCAAGGCTGTTGAAAAATACTATTTACATGTGAAATACATTCAGACATCTGTTAAAATAACCCTGCTTTTTACTGCAAAAAATATGACAATATAAAGCATATTTAATTATGATTATGGAATTATTCGATTAATTGAATCAATTTAGTTAAGTTTCATCACTGCGTGAAATCTATACATATAGTGCATAGAACCATAAAATTCTACTGACATATTGTATGTTGCAGCTATTTTTTTGATAGTTGACAAATCATACCAAATACCCATCTGGTTTTTCAAAATATTTTTGAGAGAATTGATATAACCATTGAGTATATTGATATCGTGATTGACTCTTAATTCACCATTCATATAGCGAAATTTTTGTGCTTTCCAAGGTATTGATGCACAAACAAAATAAGAGTCATCATTCATCATTTTTTTGGCATTAGCAAAATGTTGGCGGAGCATTTGATCGTCAAAGTACTGTACCACTCCATTAGAAAAAATTAAATTGTATTTTTGGTCATCAAAATAACCAGAGCCATCACAGCATTCCACATCTATATTTGGGTATTTTTCTCTAAAATTCTCTAACATAGAATGAGAAAAATCTACACCCTTATATAGTTTAGCTCTATCAAAATTTAGATATTCGTAGAGATCACCATTACCACAGCCGATTTCCAATACTGTAGATGGCATATGATTGCCGAAAAGGATTTTTAGCTCTGCGGCGTACTGTTGATAATGTTCATTAGTGTCATATTGATGCAAGGGAGTTTTGAGACCTTGCCAATATTTACTCCATTTGTTTAAGGTAGTCATGGGATTAATTTACTCCTTGTTTTACTGTAGTAAGTAATAGCAAAAATAGTGTAATATAATACAACTAATATCGTATCATTGATTAATAAAAAATTAATAGTTAAAATATGTTTAGCAATCTCATGTAATACTAAAAAAGCAATAAAAATAGCAACAAAAAATAGAGAAGATTTCCAAATACCTGCTTTAGAAAAATGAGCTAATTCAAAAGTTATTATTAGCCATAAGTAGTTGTATACAACATTTATTATGCTGTAAAGAGCAACTGCAAATATTGGATTATGTGACCAAATGAGCGTAATCACAAAACAAGAAATCGATATAATATCGTAGATTATTTCCATTGATAACAATATACGCTGCTTACCTAAAACATCGTATATTCTGTCAATCCAGGAGGTATATAACATCATAAATGTTGTTAATCCTAGCCATAATCCATAAGTACTTGCCTCAGTCCAATTCCTGCCAAAAATAGTTGTAAACAACCATTCAGTATTAAATATGAAAAATGCAAATAAAGGGGTAGTGACAAGAACTAATGCGATCAGTAGTTGATTAATAAATTTACCTAATTCTCCAGACTCTAATTGCTGGGCAGCTTTGGGAAAAAATACTTGGTTGAGTGCAGAGGCAATCAACGAAATTGGCATCATGACAATGATATGGGCAAAGCTATATAATCCCAGGATTTTAGTTGTGGTAAATGTGCCCAGTAGCAGCAAAATTATCTGTGCTTCTAAATTAGTAATAAAGCTGTAGGGTGTGACATATAACGGAAAATTGATGTTGTTGTAAATGCCATCTTTGATGGATTTCCAAGACCAAGATTTGAGGAGAAAGCTGCTATCTTCTATCCAAATTTGAATTGCTAATGCTCCTGTGGCTGCTATTTGTCCAAAAACTGCCCCCAAAATCAAGCCAGATGAACTAGCACCTATAATGAATGGTAGACTTAGCTGTATGCCTACTATCACTATAGATTGAGTTATTCGAGAAATTGCAAGACGCTTAAAATGCTTTTTACGGGTAGACCAATAGTTACTTGATTGATAAATTCCTGTGAGCAAAAGTGTAAGTGGAATAACCCATAACCAAGGCAAGATTTCTTCAGTTGACAACAGATATGCTACTTGAGTTCCAAAAAAGCTGACTACAAAGAGTAACAAGCCAGACATGGCTGTGGCAATAAGAACAGAACCTGCAAATAAGTTGGCGGCATCCTTATCTTTTTCAGGGAGAACGATAGACAGTTCATATCGCCAACTTGCTACTACAGCAAAGATTAAGCCAAGACTCTTTATTAAGGCCCAAGCACCAAAATCATCAGGCTTGTAGAGCCTAGTAATCAGTGGTGAAGCTAGAAATAACAAACCTTGACTGAAAGCTGTTCCACCGACGAGCACCAGTACATTACCTAAAAATCCTCCTAAGAAAAAGCGATGGCGCAGTGATTGAATAAAAGTAGGCATTAAAAATTTGCTAATTTTGATATTTTCAAATGCGAGGGAAATAACTGACTAATTAATTCATAATTATTAATTCATAATGCCTCTTACAGAGGAGCTGCGCTAAGGTAATTAATGGTGCATTAGCCCCTAAATTTATTTATGGATCACGGATTTTTGGATTACACGGACAGTGGAATCGGTGTAATCTGTGATCGGATAAATTTTCAACTTTGCTTGGTTCAAGAAAGAGGATTCATCCGTGTGTACTAATGGGCGAATTATCAATTATCAATTACGAATTATTCTGACACGCTTATCCTTGTGGGGTTTTATAACCCAGAACAATGCTAATTATTTCTGGGTGACATAAATGTGGGATGAATTGGTTGTTGAAACCGTTGAAAATTTGTGACAAATTGGAAATTATTTCTAGTAGATTAGTCATTTTGTACCCATAAACTATGGTTAAACCCGTAATCAGAGGATAAAGTTGACCAACTTTGAGTAACTTTGATGAAATCCCACTGTTCTCATCAAACAGCAATTTTTTGACCCAAATAAGAGTGAATTGATGTGACTACATCATTCACCATGTGATTTGTCAACTCTGCATACATTGGCAGGCTAACTATCTCTTGGGCAATCTTCTCCGTGACTGGTAATGAGCCCTGAGTAATTTGCAAATATCGATAAGCAGGTTGTTGATGCAAGGGAATAGGGTAATGAACTCCTGTAGAAATTCCCTGGTCTTTCAGATATGCTTGAAAACGCTTTCGGTCTGATACCCTAATGACAAACAAATGCCATACTGACTCAGCATTTGGATGGATCACGGGCAGAATCACATCACTATTGCCTAGAGCTTCTATGTAAGCAGCAGCCAACTTTTGTCGAGACTGGTTCCATTGATCCAAATATGGCAATTTAACCCGGAGAATAGCTGCTTGTAAACTATCCAGACGACTATTAACCCCCTCTATTTCGTGAGTATACTTCTCTAAGCGACCATGATTTGCCAGCATCCGGATATGACGGATCAAATCTTCATCCTGACTGACAACTGCTCCGCCATCACCATATGCTCCCAGATTTTTGCCGGGGTAAAAGCTGAAGCAAGCGGCATCTGCTAAGGAGCCGACACGATGTCCTTGCCAACGAGCGCCGTGGGCTTGAGCTGCGTCTTCAATTACTTTTAGCCCATGAGCCTGGGCAATCTCCATCAGCCGATCCATTTCACAAGGCTGACCATATAAATGGACAACCAAAATTGCTTTTGTTCGGGGGGTGATGGCTGCCTCTATTGCATCTGGGCAGATTAACATGGTATCTTCTCGGATATCCACAAATACAGGTCTAGCTCCGGTGAGAGAAATTGCCTCTGTGGTGGCAATAAAGGTATGGGCTACGGTAATTACCTCATCACCTGGACCAATACCGAGACCTCTTAGTGTCAGGTAAAGGGCATCTGTACCATTACCAACAGCAGCACAAGCCTTGACCTCACAGTAATCTGCAAATTCTTGCTCGAATTGCTTAACTTCTTCACCACCAATAAAAGCGGTGCGAGAAATCACGCGCTCCATTGCAGCACTAATCTCAGATTGAATGGTCAAATACTGGGCTTTAAGATCGACAAGAGGAATAGACATTATAATTTATCTCCATAGGGTAAATCTGAAATATGTTTAATCACCTGGGCTGGATTACCTGCTACAACTGCTCCTTCGGGAATGTCTTTTGTCACCACAGACCCTGCTCCAATTAAGGCATTGCGACCTATGCGAACTCCTGGCAAAATCGTGGAGTTCGCGCCAATCTTGGCTCCTTGCTCAATGTGTGGACCAATTAGTTGTTTTTTCACCCCTGGCGATCGCGGATACTTCGCGTTTGTCAGCACTACATGGGGACCGAGCCAGCAATTGTCTTCGAGAATGGAAAACTCAGGAACAAAGACCTGGGAATGCAACCGCACCCCATTACCAATCCGGACGTGATGCTCAACAATGCTCCCTGAACCAATGCTTACATCGTCTCCAATGGTGTTTTCTTCGCGCAGCAAAGCACCATGTCCAGTTTGGAAATTGCAACCAATACGATTTCCACAATAAATCACAGTATGCGATCGCACTAGTGCCCCATCACCAATGTATGTTTCTAGGTGACTCACTTGTTGCTCTTTCAGTGGTTGACCTACGATCGCAAAAGGTCCAAGAATATATGTCCCCTCCCAAATGACCCCAGGGTAGACAAAAGATGTTTCTAAAGATTTCATAAAAAGTTGCAACGCTCAAGTATTTTTACTTATAGGCTGTAGTATATTTTTGTTCCCAGAAAGTGCCTGCTGTACCATCTCCAAAACCGCTACTACGTCTCTGGCATGTTTTGGTCCAGTCAATGGTGTTTGACCAGTTTGAATACATTCTAGGAAGTGGTTGATTTCAACTTTTAACGGTTCTTGAAGGTTGATTCGTGGTAACAAAACATCACCTGTTCGATGGAATAGTTGGTAATTGTTAAAGTTGTCATAATCCATCCTTTCTCCAATTTTGGGTACTCGGTCAATTCCTTTATCTAAAATCTTGATTTTGTCGTCACTGATATCGTCGTAGACAACCATCTTCCGACTACCCACCAGGGTCATCCGACGAATTTTGCCCGGATCGAGCCAACTGACCTGAATATGGGCAGTTACCTTATTTGCCCAAGTTAGATTTGCAAAGACCACATCTTCAATTCCCGGTTGAATGTAATCAATGCCATGAGCAGTAACATATATGGGAAGTTCTCCATCCATGAGGTAGAGCAAAATACTAATGTCATGAGGAGCCAGATTCCACCAAGCATTCACATCAGTTCGTACTTGACCCAAATTTAGCCTCTGGGAGTAGATGTAATAAGTTTGCCCGAGTTCTCCCTGATCAACAAGCTTCTTAGCGTAGCGTACAGCACTATTATACAAGAAAGTATGTCCCACCATTAATATTTTCTCTGCTGTTGTCCCTAAGGCAACCAATTCATCAGCTTCCCTAGTACACATAGCCAGAGGCTTTTCCACAAGAACATGTTTACCAGCTTTCAGCACTGCTTTCGTGAGTTCATAATGGGTCGAAGCTGGTGTAGCAACAATAACTGCATCAACTTCCGAGTCATTGATGATATCTTCCCAGTTTGAAGTTGTTTTAGTCTTGGGATAGTTATTCTCAACATAAGCTTGTCGTTCATGACTTTGCTCTGCTACCCACTTGACATGACAATTAGGATGGGATGACAAGTTTCTCAGCAGATTAGGTCCCCAATAACCACAACCAATTTGTCCAACAGTAATCATTCAACTATTCTCCCTTTATAGAAGTTGTTGCCAAATATAATTAATGAATTAATAGCTATAGCAGCATTTTTGTGATTTACCAGACTAGTACCGCTGCGCGGAAGTCAAAAGTCAAAAGTCAAAAGTCAAAAGTATTGTGAACTCTTGCTTTGATGTTTTATAAATGGTTGCTTTATTTCCGCCGTGCTGTACTAGGAACCTGATATACCCCTTGAATATCAATGTAATTTTTATTTACTGAAAATCTGTTTCTATGAAACTCGAATTGTCGGTAACTTGATCTGTGTTTTCTCATTGACTTGATGTTCGTAATTTACCTTGCCAGGATAGTAACTATAATCACTATTTGCGATCTGCCCATTTACCACCATCCCCAAAACTCGGTGCCCGGAATGTTCCACAAGGGACTTCGTCGCAGTCACCGCATCCACATCAACCACGCCGGGACGAACTACCAGCAACATCCCATCCACCCATTTGCCCAAAACCTGCGCCTCCGCAGACAGGGTCACAGGGGAAGTATCAATAATCACAAAATCATATTTTGTCCCTGCTGATTCAATCAATGTGGCCATGGGTTGGGAATTCATTAGTGCCAAAGGATGAGGAGGAATCGCCCCACTTGTCAACACGTCCAAGTTCATAAATGCTTGTTGTGGCGTGGTTTGCAAATCACCCTTACCTGCTAGTACCTGACTCAACCCCGTGAGGTTTGGTAGTCCCCAAATTTCCTGTTGCCGGGGGCGACGCATATCTGCATCTATTAACAGCACTCTCTGTCCCATCTGCGCCTTAGCTGTTGCCAAGTTAGCTGCAACAAAGGACTTCCCTTCATTAGGGACAGAACTAGTGACTAAAATAACTCGCAGTTCCTTGTCAGAGAGAGTGAAATCCAGGTTAGTCATCAGCATCTCAAAGGCAGCACTGGCTGATGAATCGGGTTTATCTCTGATAGGTATTTCTAATGAGCTTTTGCCTTTGTGACTGAGGCTGAGGTGAGGAATAGCTCCCAGCAAGGGATAGTCCAATAGCCGCTTCACTTCTTTAACTGTCTTCAGGGATTTATCCATAGCTTCTAGCAGCAATGCTGTACCTATGCCCAGCAGTATTCCTAAAAATCCACCCAGCACCAAATTCAGGGCAATCTTGGGAGAAATTGGTTTTTCTGGAGTTAAAGCCTGTGAAACTATCCGCACATTGCCAATTTTCTGCTTCTCTAACACCTCCACTTCCTGTAATTGCTTGAATGCTTGTTGATAAGTGGTTTTCGCTACTTGCAATCGCCGCTCTAGGGCTTGCTGCCTTTGTTCTAACTGGGGTAACATTCTTAACCGGGCTTGGCTGCTCAAGAATGCCTTTTGCAAGACTCCAACTTGGTTTGCTAATGCCAACCTATCAATCTCTGACTTCACCAGTTCCTCAGTCAGGGTTTGCTTCAATTGTCCAATCTGCAAATTTTGCTCTGGTATAGATTGTCCACTACCTACGATTCCACCAACTCGCTTTTCTATTTGCTTTCTCAGGGCTTGTTCTTTACCAATCAAATTCTTGACTATGGGATTTTCATCAGTTAAGCGAGTCCGAGCCACCGCTAACTCATCCTGCACTTTCTGATATTCTGTTACCACCTGCTGCACACCAGGGGACTGACTTAAGGTGGAAAGTTTCACAGCCTGCTGAGTAGTCAATTTTAATTTACTTTGCAAAGCCGCAGAACGATTTTTCACACCCTCCAGTTGTGCCTTGGCTCTGTTAATCTGACTTAACAAATCCTGGAGTGCTTCTACTCCTACCCTTGCTTCTTCCTCCAAGGAAACCACCCGATTTGCATCTTTAAACCGACGCAATGCTACTTCTGCTTCTACTACCCTGCTTTCAATCTGAGGCAATTCCTTACTTAAGAGTTCCTTGACAGATTTTGCCTCTGTTCGATTAGTCAGAATATTGTTTTCTAAGTAAGTTTTCATCAGGGTATTAATCACATCCGTCGCTTCTTTGGCATTGGTACTGCGATAGGTTAACTCCATCACATCTGTGCCACGAATACCCTTGACTTTCAGGTTTTTGAGAAAATCTTCAATTTTTAGAGGTTGACCATATTTATCCTTTAACTCCAATTTATTAATAGTTTTTTTAACCATCGGGTTGGAGCTAATTATCTCTACTCCTGTATCCACTGGACTACTTGCTAAAGTCAGACCACTGAGTTCTCCCACCCTTTGCCTCAAACCCGTTAAGGAAGAAGTTTCACTTTGCTTTAAGACTAATTTACCTTTGGCTTGGTAAACTTTTTTTTGCGAAAAGGTGGCTAAAGCTGTCAACCCAAACACAGAAAACATTACAGTTGCTGTTACCAGCCAGTACTTTTTCAGAGTGTGGGAATACTGTCGCAAATCAACAGCATCTTGTTCTTCTTCGTTAGATGGCATACATACTAAAAGTCACAAAAGTTACGTGGATGTTAGATAGAATTGCACCCCAACCCTCAGATGTCAGAAATTTATCTGCCCTACCCTGTACCGTAGACGCGACAGCGGCTTCTGTTGGCGAAAGCCGCCCTGTAAGGGCTAAGTACCCCTATGGGGAATGGGCAAGGTAGAAGTCAGGCACCAATCCCTCACTAATCGCCTTCAGCATAGATACTCACCCTAGCCTACGGCAAGCCGCTATGGGTATACGGGTTCTGCTTTGCAGTAAGTACTTCTGCTTTTCTGCAAACTTCAAACGGTTACAATCTGAGCTTTTGTCACACTGGTATATAAAAGCGAAAGCGGGAGTTATGCCCGTGCAAATGTATATTAAGTTAAGATATGTATCAAGTTAAGATGTGTTGATTATGCTGACATCAAATTCATCAACTTTCTGAACTATGATTGTCAGAATAACTACTGAATTGTCAACCTATTTTTGAACTTCTGTATTAAAAATTTACATAAAAAATAGTTTTTCGCTTTACATTCTCTTAACTTAATCATGCGCCGCGTAGTCAAAAACACTGAAAATATTGATACAAGCATAAGCCATTTAAGTTTGATTATTTGGTGATTATAGTTACAAACATTTTTACATAAGATTTATATGTTTTTTTCAATCACCCTGTTGGTGAATTATTTCTTAACATTGGGAATATGGATAAAACCTTTACTGATCGAGATATTGGTCTTTCTGATGCCAAACCAAACCATAAAGAATAGGGGTGTGAAATATGAAGTTATATTGCACTCACAGTATCTTCAATTCTTTTTGGTAATGTAGTAATTACGTAGATAGCTCATGGTCTATGTCATGAATTGTCAGGGACTCCTAGTTGAATGCTTTCCCCCACGGATATAATCCGGGGGCTTGTAGTTGACGCTACCTGACCAGCCTAAGTTCAAAGATGAACTACGTTTAGAGGAAGTGTGATTCACACCTTGCACCACAAGATTGTTGAGAAAATTAGAGCTTGAAACCCTTTATTTTTTCGTAACCCACCTTACCATTATTGAGGAACTGCAAGATATGTGGCTGCTAATTGCCAAAATCATCTTAAGATTAGAGTTTTGCAAGTGACTCGCTCTTCAAAATTAATGACATAGACCACTAGTACCGCTACGCGGAAGTCAAAAGTCAAAAGTGAGCCACTGCGTTGGACGGGTTCCCCGGCTTGAAGCAAGTGGCGAACCCGTAAGGGTCAAAAGTCAAAAGTACTGTGTTTTCTAGTTTTGACCTTTTATAAATGGTTGCTTTATTTCCGCTGCGACGTACTAGAGAAAAACAAAGTAGATCAAATTAAACAAACTTGATCGCAATTTATACTGCCATACAGTTAGCATTCAGGATTACTGAATTGCAAGAGTTAGGGTGCTTGTACCAAATGGCAATCTAAATACTAGGTACAAGAACATCTATGTCATTATCATTTATGACTCATATTAATTCCCCTATTCATTCACCGGGGAATACAAGCCTACTTAATGTACAACGTAGGCTCCCTATATTAATATTTTTCGGGGATATTCTGGGCTTATTTATATGTTTGGCAACCGCCCATTGGTTACGTTTAGGTGAGCCACTTCATCTGTTAGATCCCTTGGTTTGTGGTTTTGCCTTGTTGGTTCTGACAGGGCTTTATTTGGCTGACGCTTACCATCCAGAAACTCAAATTGCAGGTTTGCGGGCACCATATCGTATCCTGCTGGCTATGGTGGTAGTTGCTTTCTTCACCTCTGCATTAATTTATCTATCTGGTGCTTGGTGGAATAACACACTGACGGCGCGTGGTGTTTTGCTACTAGCCCTGGCAATCTTTACCGTTTGGGCAGTGATGTTACGTTTGGTGGCAGTAAACTGGTTGCGAGGGCATGCTCGGCAAAGTAATTGGTTGATTCTGGGTGCAGACGAAAATGCGATCCAATTTGCACAAAAATTGCTAGCACTGAATCCATTGGGCCAGTTATTTGTACTGGCTGAACCTGACCAAGGTATGAATCAGACAGCAGATAATCGCATTAATTACTTAGGTACCCTTAACGACTTATCAGCCTGGAATCAAAAATCCTTGTCCGCAGTCATACTTGCCAGCCAAATGCTATTTTCCGAGTCACAAGTACAGCAGTTGATGCAAATGCGACTGCAAGGTATACCCATTTACAAGCTACCAGATTTTTACGAAAACTTATGGTACAAAATTCCTTCATCCATACTACAGGATAAGTGGTTAACTTTTAGTGCTGGCTTTAACTTGATGTCTAGTGGCTTTTCCATGAAAGTTAAGCGATTTGGAGACATAATCCTGACAAGTATATTACTTGTAGTTTTATTGCCAATTATGCTACTCACTGTGCTGTTGATTAAGTTAGATAGTCCGGGTCCAGTGTTCTACAGTCAGGTGAGGGCGGGTAAGTATGGCAAGCCATTTAGAGTTTACAAATTCCGATCCATGTATCAGAACGCTGAAAAACAAGGAGCAAAATGGGCAGAGAAACGAGATCCTCGAATCACCAGAGTGGGATACTGGCTGCGGCTGATGCGAATTGATGAATTACCACAAATTTGGAATGTACTACGAGGGGACATGAGTCTAATTGGTCCTCGTCCAGAACGACCAGAGTTTGATGTCCAACTGAAAGAAGCGATTCCCTACTACGAACTACGTTATTTGGTGAAACCAGGAATTACCGGCTGGGCACAGGTGTTATATCCCTATGGTGCATCGGTAGAAGATGCTTATGAAAAACTATCTTACGACCTTTATTACATTAAGAATTATTCTATATGGTTGGATTTAGCGATCGCTTTTAAAACTATCCGAGTTGTTTTGTTAGGTAAAGGTAGATGAGTTATATTCTACATTATTTGAGAGTTTGAATCGGGAACCCCAGTATGCTGTTTAATTCCTGGGAATTTATTTTTCTGTTTGTCCCTCTGACTTATTTAGGGTTCTTAGTTATTGGTCGGTTCTTTGGCAACAGATTAGTATTAAGCTGGTTAGTCTTGTGTTCCCTATTCTTTTATGGTTGGTGGAACCCGATCTATCTTTCGTTAATCGTCCTTTCGATGGTTTTTAATTATTCGGTGGGAATGGGTTTGGTGTCCTTGAACCGTTCACTGAATTCAGGTTCAATAGACTCGAATTTCCAACACCGAAGAAAGCTGCAAATTAAGCTCTTGCTGTTTCTGGGAGTATCTGCACACCTCCTTACTCTCGCTTATTTCAAATACGCCGGTTTCTTGTCTGATAACTTGGAAATGTTAGGAATTAATTGGGAGCCTGGTAAAATTGTTTTACCTTTGGGGATCTCGTTCTTTACTTTCCAAAAAATAGCCTTTTTGGTGGATGCGGCTCGGGGTGAGGTTAAGTCCATGGGAATAATTGAGTATTCTCTGTTTGTCACCTTTTTCCCTCAATTGATAGCTGGTCCCATAGTCCATCACAAAGAAATGATGCCCCAGTTTGAAAAACAGAGGTACAGTCAGTACTTTCCGTCACTCCCCCAGACTGGTACAGCGATCTCGATTTTTCTCATGGGATTGTTGAAAAAAGTGATTCTGGCGGATGGTATTTCTGAGTATGCCAATCCGGTTTTTAATGCTGCTTTGTCTGGGGAAGTTCTAGGTTTTTATGATGCGTGGTGCGGCGCTCTTGCTTATACCTTGCAGCTTTATTTCGACTTTAGCGGGTACTGCGATATGGCCGTGGGGGTGGCTTTGCTGTTTGGAGTGTCCTTACCAGTAAATTTCAATTCTCCTTATAAATCACTTAATATTATTGACTTTTGGCGGAGATGGCATATCACCTTAAGCCGATTTCTGCGAGACTATCTCTACATTCCTCTCGGAGGCAACCGTAAGGGGTTGGTTCGCAAGGAGCTGAATTTAATGGCTACGATGTTGCTAGGGGGGTTATGGCATGGTGCTAGTTGGAGCTTTGTCCTTTGGGGAGGACTGCATGGTGGCTACTTAATGATTAACCACCTGTGGAATTATGTCAAAAAATTGATAGCTTTGCCGAATTTAGGTTTGTTGGGAATTATTTTGGCCAGAGGAATTACTCTGGTGGCAGTGATAGTGGCTTGGGTCTTTTTTCGTGCCGAGAGCCTTGATTCTGGGTTGCTTATTCTGGGGAAGATGGTTGATTTCTCCGAAGCTGTGCAGTTGCCGTTGCTTTGGGATAGTGAAACTTTAAATGGTGTTTTAGGTTCCATTGGTCCACAGAAGTGGTACCGTTTCTTTGACTCCTTCAGAGAAGCTTATTGGATTTTTGTCCTGTTCTTAATTGTTCTTTTCTTTCCTAATACTTCAGAAATTGGGGCGAAGATAAAGGCAACTTTAGAAGATAGCCGGATTCCAGAGGCGGTTATTTATGGCTTAATCGGGGCTACTGCCTATTTGTTAGTAATGTTGATTATTATTAATGGCTCCAAGTTTACCAATGAGTTCATATACTTCAATTTTTAAAAGGTTTGGTAATCAAATAATTGCCATTGGATCGGGTTTCATCCTATCTATTTTGTTCGTTGAGTTGCTTTTGCACTTACTTCCAGTTAAGACTGGCTTAGTTCGTCCTGAGAACTCTAGTCTCAAGCAGGGGGTCTTGAAAGGTGTTACGGTGAATACTTGGCAGCCTAAGACTAGTTATACTTCTTCAACTGGTTGGTCTTTGCACAATGTTCGCCATGGTTCTACGAATAATTACGGCTATATAGCTCCCTTTGACTATCATCCGGGGCAGAAAGCTTTAGTAGTAATTGGGGATAGCTATATTGAAGCGCAGATGAATGATTATGAGCAAACTGTTCAGGGAATATTAGGAAATCGACTTAAATATCCAGTTTATTCAATTGGATACTCCGGTTTTACTTTGGCAGATTATTTGGCCGCAGCACAGTTTGTGAGTCGGGAGTTTTCGCCGGTAGCTATTGTGATCACTTTGTCGGATGGGGATATATTAGACGCAGTTGAGACTTCCGTTGAAGGTGCTTATTATGTGGATGGATTGTCTCAAGGAAATAAGCTTGAGCTTAAAAGACCATTCAGTTCGGGGCAAGAGTCTCGATTCCGTAATATAAGTAAATATTCAGCTACGTTACGCTATCTTTGGCTGAACCTACAAGTTCAGCAACATCTCACTCCGCTTCAGAATTGGTTAACCGGGGGGCGTAGAGTTAAGCAAGCTGAGTTGACTATGACTCAGAAACAAAAATTGGCTGACTTTTTACTGAGTGAATTTAGTAAGTTGTCGATTCCCGCGAGCAGGGTAGTATTTGTGATTGATGGAGATCGCACAGCGGTTTACTCTGGGAATAAATCCTCACGAGATCCGATCTACGGTTACTTTATTAAAACAGCTCGGGAAATGGGGTTCAAGGTGGTAGATTTGGAGCCTGTGTTCCGGGAAAATTACGGGAATCATGGTCTTAAATTTGATTATTCTCCCAGAGATAAACACTGGAACTTTCTGGGCCACAATATTGTTGCCCAACAGGTTGAATCTGTACTGATTCCTAGTCTGGGGTCTTTGAGTAATAAGTAATAAGTAATAAGTTAGGACTTACGCAACTGGCATATTTTTCGGTAGGGTGTGTAACGCTGCGAAAATGTTTGAACTTAGTAATGAGACTCCGCCTAGGCTGTAGACTTTGTGCCCCCCTCCAGGATAAATATTCATCCCACATCTGTGAGATGACTTGTTCCTTGTCTCTGGCAAGGAACATGGGGTTGGAGGCTCCGCCTCCAAATCGAGGCAGAGCCTCCCACCATACGTACCAAGGCAGAGCCTTGGCACGAGAGTGACACCAAAAATGTATGAACAAAAATCATGAAAATTCTATCAAAGTACAGTCTAGACTCCCCGATTGGAGTACCACGAACGAATTTTTGTCAGGAGTAATCCGCCAGAAGCCTACACTTACAAAGAAGAGAAGTGTAGGAGTGTCACGATATTTGCTTGCCCAACCAATCCTGGAAGCGGGGATGATATAAACTGTAACGGGTTTCTTTACCAATGCGCTGTTGTTGTAGAAACTCAAACCAATTATCCAGCACTTCCTGAATATCGAATACATCTGCATTGGTTATTTGCGTAATCTCACTGAGGGTGGCTCCTTCCTTTCCCGCAGAAGTCAGCACGCGCAGCACTGACAACGCCACATCAGATAAACCCTCACCTTGCATTTTCTGCCAATGTTGGGTGAATGTTTGCTCATTGTCCCAGTTTTTTAAGCTATATTCCGATAAATCAAGAATTTGCGATGGTGCTTCGATTAATAAACCCGATTGTTCTTTTTTGAAGGGACGACGGGTGAGAATAAAATAGACCCCATCAGGCAGATATCTGGGAAGATAAAATAAGTTTGTACCTGGTGGTTGGCTATTGGGGTTGATTGCGTCTAAGGCATCAATGGCAATTATTAGGGGTTGTGCTGGTTTGAGATGGGCGCTGATTTTTTGCAGTAATAAGGAGAGAAACCAACTTCCTTCTGTGGCGTTTTCAGGAATTTCTCTCACTCCCGATTCTCCATT
Organism: Calothrix sp. MO_192.B10; assembly: GCA_030065055.1. Classification (GTDB taxonomy): domain Bacteria; phylum Cyanobacteriota; class Cyanobacteriia; order Cyanobacteriales; family Nostocaceae; genus Calothrix_A. The sequence continues at coordinate 6,999 of JASJDS010000076.1, read as the reverse complement.
CCCTATTCTGTTGGTTAATTGGGTACAAATATATTTGAGAAATTCTTCAGCAGTGTTTTTGCCTTCTACCTGGGCATTGTAGTAAATAACATCAGGATTATCCATCACATACTTAGCGAGGATGGCACTTTTACCGCTACCGGGAGAACCAACAATGGTGAAATAACCCCGGTTGTATTTGTGGAGAAAGTTGTTGATGGTGGTGAAGATAAATTCGCAGTTGGTAAAATTTTGGCTTTTTTCTAAAATTATTTTTTGGAATTCTGTATGCAATTGAAGTGCAGTGTTCATAGTTACACCTCAATGCCTTGCAAGCGCAGGACATGCACTTTTCCCGATTTGTCGCCTGCTGCTATTGTTACTCCATCTGGGGCAACAGTACAGCAAAGTATACTATCTTCTCCTGTAAAAGTGGCGATTTCCTTTCCCGTAGCTAAATCCCAAACCCTGAGTGTTTTGTCATTGGAAGCAGAAACAGCGTATTTACCATCCTCTGTGACTGCTACTGCATTAACTGAGCCATTATGACCTTTAAGAGTATGAATTTCCTTTCCCGTAGCTAAATCCCAAATCTTGAGTGTTTTGTCATCGGAAGCAGAAACAGCGTATTTACCATCCTCTGTGACTGCTACTGCATTAACTGAGCCATTATGACCTTTAAGAGTGTGAATTTTCTTTCCCGTAGCTAATTTCCACACTTTGAGTTTTTCGTCATCGGAAGCAGAAACAGCGTATTTACCATCCCTAGTTACTGCTACTGCATTAACCGAGTCACTATGACCTTTAAGAGTGTGAATTTTCTTTCCCGTAGCTAAATTCCAAACCTTGAGTTTTTCGTCATCGGAAGCAGAAACAGCGTATTTACCATCCCCTGTTACTGCTACTGCATTAACCCAGTCACTATGACGTTTAAGAGTGTGAATTTGCTTTCCCGTAGCTAATTCCCACACCTTGAGTTTTTTGTCATCGGAAGCAGAAACAGCGTATTTACCATCCCCAGTTACTGCTACTGCATTAACCGAGTCACTATGACCTTTAAGAGTGTAAATTTTCTTTCCCGTGGCTAAATCCCAAACCTTGAGTGTTTCGTCATTGGAAGCAGAAACAGCATATTTACCATCCCCAGTTACTGCTACTGCATTAACCGAGTCACTATGACCTTTAAGAGTGTGAATTTGCTTTCCCGTAGCTAATTCCCACACCTTGAGTGTTTTGTCATCGGAACCAGAAACAGCGTATTTACCATCTCCTGTTACTGCTACTGCATTAACTGAGCCATTATAACTAGTAAGGGTGCGAATTTCGGGGTTGCTGAATGGAGGGATGATTTTGCCCAATTCGGAATGAAGTTGCGCGTCTTGCAGCAACCATTTCATCCCCGCAATCAGCAACGTCCGAATTTCGTTTCCCGTAGCTAATTCCCACACCTTGAGTGTTTTGTCATCGGAAGCAGAAACAGCGTATTTATCATCCCCTGTTACTGCTACTGCATTAACTGAGCCATTATGACCAGTAAGGGTACGAATTTCGTTTCCCGTAGCTAATTCCCACACCTTGAGTGTTTTGTCATCGGAAGCAGAAACAGCGTATTTACCATCCCCTGTTACTGCTACTGCATTAACCGAGTCACTGTGAGCAGTAAGGGTGCGAATTTCGTTTCCCGTAGCTAATTCCCACACCTTGAGTGTTTTGTCATCGGAAGCAGAAACAACGTATTTACCATCCCCTGTTACTGCTACTGCATTAACTGAGCCATTATGACCAGTAAGGGTACGAATTTGCTTTCCCGTTGCTAATTCCCACACCTTGAGTGTTTTGTCACCGGAACCAGAAACAGCGTATTTACCATTCCCTGTTACTGCTACTGCATTAACCTGAACTGCATTAACCTGACTTTTCACGGCATCTCTGGAAGCCCGTTCAGACCAGGGTTTCCCCCAAAGCTCGATTGTTGGTAATATTTGCCTTTGAATCAGGCTTGGGGAATGGGGGTGGTCTGGCGATCGCTTCATCGAAAAAAGATCCCGTGAAAAGTCAGCTGCATTACCCGAGTCACTATGACCAGTAAGGTTGCGAATGAATGGACTTCCGGGAGGAGTTAGACTAGCTGTCAAGCAACGCAAGCAAGTCGTTTTAGTTTGCGATATTTGTTGCAGTAATTTGTTAATTACATCTAATTCTTGAAAGTACAACAATCGTCCTGATAATTGTCCTGCTAGTTGCTTTTTGTCTGCAATTAAAATAGGTACAGAACGAAACAATGCATTTTCAATTAAATTTAGTGATTCTATAGTTTCAGCATTGTATTCTGGGTGATTTGAAAATTTGGTCTTCTCGATTAAATTATAATCTTCAATCAATTCCTGTACGCCAAAACCAGAATGGTTAATCTTTGCTTCTATAAATTCATAATTACTCAATAAATTGTATAAATTTTGAATTTGACCACCTTCTAACCACAAACGTGGAACTTCACCTAAAAAATGCTCTATTTCTTCCGGTGATTGTTTCTCTAACCAAGCGCGAAGATTACTCATAACTGAAGTCCTTCTGTCATATTATCAGCAACCTCAGCACTAATATCTGGTAAATTCACTCCCGCAGCTTGCAAAATCTCCCGACTATGCAAAAAATCTCTGAAACTTTCGTGATAAAATCTATAACGTGGTGGTTGATAGCTTTCCTGCTTCTGTAAAAATTGCGCCCAACCATCAATAACTTCCTGGACAGTCAATTCATTCTGCTTAGAATATTTAGCTATCACTTCACGGGAAGCTGCGCTACGTAAAGCACACATCACATATGCAATTTTGATTTTATTCCTTGGTAAAGGCTTAGTAGTCATGCCCATGAGTTGCCAGTGGTCATAATAATAGCCTTTCAATCCTTCTGGCAATTCCTCTAAAGATTTATCGTTGTAGAAGCCCTTGGCGATAGCTGGCAAAACATACCGCAAATACATAAAATTATTTTCACTTTTTACGGCTATTTCTTCAACAAAATCATTACGAGAGATATGCTTGTGTTTTTCAATCCACTGACTCAACCCTTGTTTATATTCCTCATCATCCAGCAATTGCTTTATATACTTCTTCACATCCCGATTACTTTCTTGAACTTTTTCCCTTAAGTCAAATTCTTGGGTTAATGTACTGTCCTCAAAATTCAACCTTTTCTCATTCTGATCATAAGGTCTTATTGTCAGGATAAAATAAATCCCTTCTGGCAAACTTTTAGGTAAATATAAAAGATTTCCAGATGCTTCTTGGTCAACTTCATCCAAGGCATCAACAACAATCACCAAGCGTTCACTCGCAGATAATTTTTTCCTAACTTTAGTCAACAAAGTTGATAAACCTGCATCTTCTACATCTTGCAATTGGTAACGATTAATCAATTGTTGACGGATTTTCTTTAAGAATAATTCAGGACGATTCATTCCCTCAGCACGAATATTAAAAAAGCAAATAGCTTGTGGGTTGTCTAATACGTATTTAGCAGCAATGGCACTTTTGCCCATCCCCGGATCACCAATGATAGTAAAGTAGCCATGAAGATTTTTGCTGAAGAAACCCTCAATAGCATTAAATACAAACTCACGTCCGCAAAATAACTGAGTTTTTTCTCTAATAAGTCGCTCAAACTCTTGTGGTAACTGCTGTTGAGGATACCAGTCTTTGAGGTCAACTATATCCGTTGGTTTTATATTTAGAACTTTGGCAATCTTTTCAACTGCCCATCTTTCCACACCATTTAGACAATCTTTAGTGCCAAGCAAACGCTTAACTGTATCCACAGAGACATTTGCTCGTTTTGCTAATTCCTCTTGAGTCAGTTCAGCATCCTTATAAGCTTGTTTGAGTCTAGCTTGACCTTCCTCACTCGATCGCACTTTGTCAGATTTACGCATTGCTATAAGTGGATATTGCTACTTATATTTAAACAATAGCAAATCAGCAGTTTCCGAAGTAGGGCAGATAGATTTTCTTTACTTACCTATCTGCCCTAATTTACTGCATAGCCATAGGGCAACACTTAAATCAGCTAAACCCATTTGCCCTTGTATACATTTTTGCTTCTGATTATGATACCAATATCAGCGCCCAACAATGTAGTGTTTCGGAGAGTAACAATGAAGTTTAAATTTTTTCACAAATCAGAAAATAATGATGACTACAGCGAGATAAAAGAAGAAGTCATCCGCGAATTTTTACGACAAGTACGACATAGTTACAACCTTGCCCTTGGTATAACTGCTGCATCTGCGTTGATGACTTTATTTGGTGTCGGGCTTTTATATATTGATAAAGTATCCGAAGCAACTCTGACATCATCTGGCGGAGTTTTGGCGACTATTACTAGCGTTCAAATTGCCAAGCAGTCAAAGGAAGAGTTGCAGGAAGTGATGGATAAATTGGATAAAAGATGAATACCAAATCTAGTTTTAAATAAGGTGCGTTTTTCTAACGCACCTGACCTAAATATTTTACGCTTGTTGCTGAGGAACTTGATTCATTTGTGCCAATTCCTTCTCTTTATCCAATCTACGTTTTTTGGCATACAGTTGAATTGTCACCGCCGTTAAAATCACTAACCCAAAAATCACCCAAGCTGTGATATCCGTAGGCAAGCTATTCTTAAATACCGCCAACATCACAATTACCACCAACATCAGGGTAGGTGCTTCATTCATGGCACGCATTTGTTTACTAGTCCACTTACACTTACCTTGCTCTAATAACTTCATTAAACGAGCGCAATAAAAATGGTAAGCCAGTAATAAGGCAACAAATCCCAATTTGAAGTGTAACCAGCTTTGTTTTAAGTAATCTGGTTGTGTCACCAACAAACCAATGGCGCAAGCCACTGTTACCAACATCCCCGGTGTGGTAATGATGTTGTAGAGGCGTTTTTCCATGATTTGATATTGATTTTTGAGGATGGTGTTTGCTGGCTCTGATTCCTGCTCCGCTTCAATGTGGTAGATAAATAAGCGTACTAGGTAAAACAATCCAGCGAACCAAACTACTACGCCAATAATATGAAATGCTTTAAACCAGGGATATGCCATGAATTTTAACCTCGATAAGACTTCTTGTTAAAGATGAATGCAATTACTCTCATTAATCAGGTTACGGCAAAATCCGCCTTGGCAATGGCTGAGAAGGGGTTTTGTATATAAAGAAGTGTGAAGTATGGCGATATATTTGAGAATTTTTACCCATTCAATATACGGAGGCTCCGCCTCCTTTCCCCTAGTTACCAGACTCAGCCTGGTAACTAGAATAAACCTCACCCGCCTGCGGCACCCTCTTCTGATTAAGACACCCCTCTCCTTAATAAGGAGAGGGGAAGGGGGTGAGGTAAGCGTCTGTATTGCATCCAAGTGAAAAACGCTATATTTTGATCAACAATTCTGTGGTGCAAGATGTAAATATACTTATGTTATCCGTGGGTAAGTCCTGTCAAAAAGCAATATCAATCCTCACCTATTTATCCCATAATGTATAAATTACAATAGCATTCCAGCGATACAAGCGGTCATAAAACAAGCGATCGCACCTCCTAACATTGCCCTAATTCCCATTTTAGCTAAGTCTGATTGCCGATTAGGGGCAATACCACCAATGCCGCCAATTTGAATCCCAATGGAACCAATATTAGAGAAACCACATAGAGCATAGGTAGCAATTATTTTAGCTCTTTCGGAAATCACTGGTAAACTACCCGCAGTTACAGCCCCTGTATTAATTTTTTGAGTATTTTCCATTAAGGTTTTTAAGTCTAAGTAAGCAACAAACTCATTCAAGATAGTTTTTTTACCTAGCAATATGCCTACTTGTCCACAGTCTGCCCAAGGTACGCCCATCAACCAAGCGACGGGGAACAGCAGGTATGAAAATATCCACTCTAAGGATAGCTGTGGTAAACCCACACGGAAACCAATCCATCCCAATACCCCATTTACCAGTGCCAACAGTCCCAAAAAAGCAATCAGCATCGCTGCCACATTTAATGCCAATTTCATCCCCTCACTAGCACCAGTTGCCGCCGCATCAATGGCATTGGCATAGGTACTATCTACCTTTACTTGCACTTTTCCCGCAGTTAAGGATTCTTCGGTTTCTGGATAAAGTAACTTAGAAATAGCCAGCGCCGCCGGTGCAGACATGACTGAAGCGGCAATCAAGTGTTCTGCTGGTACGCCAAAGGATATATATGCTGCCATTACTCCCCCGGCAATGGTGGCAAACCCCCCTGTCATAATTGCGTGCAACTCAGAACGAGTCATTGTGTCCACATAGGGTTTAATCATTAATGGAGCTTCCGTTTGTCCCACAAAAATATTGGCAGCAGCGGAAAGAGACTCAGAACCCGATGTTTTCATGGTTCTCATCATTACCACCGCTACCACTTGCACTATTCGCTGTAAAATCCCGTAGTGGTAAAGTACTGTGATGAATGCAGAGAAAAAGATAATTGTGGGCAATACCTTAAAAGCTAAAAAGTGTTCTTCAAAGTTATCGCCAAAAACAAACTTTGCCCCAGCATCAGAAAAGTTTAAAAATTTGCTCACCACATCGCCGAGGAATTGAAATACTACCAAACCCGGTTTTGTCCTGAGAATTAACACACCAAAAACTAATTGTAAGGCAATTCCCCACAGCACTGGTTGCCAACGGATGGCACGACGGTTGATGGACAAGGCGTAGGACAAACCCACAAATACAAATATTCCCAATAATGAGATTAAGCGTTCTAATTCCATACTCACTCCCAAGTTTGCACCACTACAATCCGCTCTTTGAAATCTACAACAATCTCATAAAAACTCTGAATATCTGATTGAGATTTCAATTTCTGCTTCATCCGAGACTGTCGGCAGCACCTCGTCAGCTGTCATTAGGATTGTTTTGATTATGGTCTAGTATCTAGGATTGTTAATGCCAATGCCCAATTATATGCATCACGAGCAGTACCAGCGTGTTTAGCTAATAA
>JASJDS010000075.1 GCA_030065055.1 Calothrix sp. MO_192.B10 | reverse complement strand
TATGGAACGAAGTAAAAACATTTGTTTCGATACAGGTAGTGCAAGAAACAATACGTCCGTAATCTTATCCCCTCAATTTATTTATGGGGATTATCTTTTTACTTTTTACTTTTATCTTTTTACTTTTTAATTAGCCAACTTGTAAGTACTCCCGGTATTTCAGGTGCAAGGGATCGATTCATTGCGGTGACGAAATCTTCATCAGGTTGTCCAAGTCTACGAAAACTATGATCGAGTCCGGGGAAAATATGAATTGTTACCTGGGTATTCCCTGATTGAATCAGTGCTTGTTCCATCAGAGATGCTTCTGTGGGGGGTGTATTATGGTCTAGTTCCCCGTGTAAAATTAGTACCGGACATTTTATCTTGTCTACAAAATTTGATGGTGGATGGTCAAAATGTTGCTTCCAAGCGGGTAAGAAATAATTCTTAGACCAATTCTCATCCCCTAACAAAAAGAAATTATCCCCTCTATGTGCAGCCATCATTAATGGATCGATTTGTTTATAAATCCAATACATCAATGGAAACTGACGCTGGAAATTACTAATTACATTTTCATCCAATTGCCAAAAATTTGTTGTTTGCCATCTAATAATATGTTCTAGATTATTGTATATGCCTCCCTGCCAAATATAAAATCTCAAATTAGGGTTTTGTGCTGCTACCATAAGAGCGATCGCTGCACCTTCACTTTGTCCTAAAATGCCAATTCTGTGGCGATCGATTTCTGATAGAGTACCCAAATATTGCAAAGCATTGTTCGCATCTGCGACTAAATCCAACAAGCCGGTGGTATTAAAATCACCCTCACTTGCACCACAACCGCGTTTATCGTATCTAAAGGTAGCAATCCCGATTTTTTCGAGAATTTTCGCTTCATCCCGAAAGAGATTGCGTGCGGGTAATGGTATGGGGAACCAATCTGTTTGGGAATTATCTAAATTTCCATCTCTAGTTTGGGGGAATGAGCCTCCAATGAACAGACAAACAGGTGGTTTTTCGACTCCATCGGGAAGGGTGAGAGTGCCATAAATTTTAGTTCCATTGGATTCAAAGTATGATTGTATTTCCATATTTTGTTCTCCTGTATCAAACGCGAACACAGTTTCCTTTTGTAATCAGGACTTACAAAATTGTCACAATCGGTGATTGGTGCGTGAGGTTACAAGCCTGATAACTAGGTTCAAATATGATCGCAGCGTCACGCAACGGCAATAATACGGTTAGAAAATCTACACCGCATTTTGCCTCCCCTACAGAAAAAATATACCATTTGTGTAAGTCCTAGTAATAATAGTGAGCGCACTGCAAAAACACGACCCTGTAGATTTTGCTGATACCGTTTCTGTATGAAGATGCAATTTATATTGATTGTAAAGACGTTACAGTGCAACGTCTCTACGAAATTTATAGCACTACGCAATTAGGGCGCGGACATTGTTGAATGCAGCAAACCTATGAACAGTAAACTTATTACTTATTACTTGCACGTAGCGCTATATTGATTGCTCATATTGAACAATAAAAAACCAGGAGTGAATCTATGGAAATAATAGTCTTCATCCTGGTTTGATTTCGTTAAAAACTACAAGAAATTAATTGTCAAAATTAGGCAAAGACAAAGCTAGTGAAATCTAAGCCTGTTACACCGTTAAAGATAGCTAAAGTTTGCTCTCCAAAAGCTATTTCAGTATTACCATCCACCTCATTCAAGGTCAAAGTTTGCTCAGAAATACCCAGACTAGCAGCACCAAGGATACCAATCACATCAGTACCAATTTCAAAGTCAACAATGGTGTTAGTTGCTTGAGGAATTTCTGCACTAACAATCCAGAATTGGTCAGTGCCAACACCACCAGCAATTAGATTATCACCACCAGACTGGACGTAGAATTTGTCGTCACCAGCATCACCTAAAGCCCGGTCATTTTTACCGAGGTAGAATGTATCATCGCCGTCGCCACCAGACATCCGATTACCACCCATGCCATCGGTAGCATCGAAGGTATCATTGCCTTCACCACCAAAAACGCGATCGCCTGTACTAACAAAAATTTCGTCGTCGCCACTACCACCGTTAGCACGGTTGTAACCAGCGAAGGATGAAAATATATTCAGCTCGATTGAATCGTCGTCTGCTCCTGCAAAGATAGTATCTCTAAAGCCATCAAAATCTGGTTGATTACCTGGCACTAAAATATCTTCACCAGGACTACCAGATACAAGAGTCTCAAAAGTTGCTGGTTTATCTCCTGTTTCTGTGGAGGTGGCTAAGAAAACTTCACTAGCATCAAAGTCAATGTTGTCAAAGCTAGGATTTAGTGACACTTGAACATTTGGGGGTAAATCAGGAACAGCAACGGTTTGTCCCTGGGTATCTCCTGGATCTGATTCTGTATCAACTTGAATGTTTAAAGGGGTTTCAGCATCAAAATCTGGTTCGCTGAGGTTGATGGCTGCAACTAGATCCCAAACAGGATTGGGGTCATTCTCACTTTCAATAGCAGTGAGAGCAAAATCTAAAAATTCTGCGGCGATTTCACTTTCGGGTGTCCTTGTGGCTAGCCATGCTTGCAAATCCTGGCGATCGAATTCAATCTTATTGGTTGCATCGAGGGGGGTGAGTTGAATGTTCAGTCCCCGTTCTCCAGCTGCAAAAACTTCTTGGGCTGCAAGGGGATCAACCCAGATATTGAACTCAGCTACTTCATTGGTTGCAAAGGGTGGATCAGGTAATACAGGCAAATTTCCGGGAACAAAAACCGCTCCTCCCATGATTTGCACAACAGAAATGTTGTCAATAATTGAGGGATCGAGTCGCAAGGCTTCCGCAATATTAGTGAGGGGGCCTGTAGCTAAAATTGCCACGGGTTCCGGGGATTGCTTTACCTTTTCGACAATCAGTTCTGCCGCATTTCTAGTTTCAATTGCTGGAGTTTCTTCTGGTAATGTGACGAAGGGTGCCCAGAAATTATCTGATCCATCTCGAATAAAATCTGGAAAGACATTATTTCCTGCTAATGGATCGGGTCTACCAACACCGATAGGAATGTCAGTCCGATTCAATCTTCCCAGCATTCTTGCTAGATTATCATCGAAGATTTCAGGACGAGCAATGCCTTGAGCAATGGTAATTGCCTGGATATCAAACTTGGGATTTGCCAGCATAAAAGCTAGAGCTGTCATCCCGTCCTGGCTACCATCATCATCAAAAATTAAAGGTGTGGGTTTAGGTGTAGTTTGATTGTCTAAAACCATGTCTTCCCGGAAACTGAGGTTTTGGATTCTGGTGTCTGACTCTGGGGATGTTTCCACCGCATTGAAAGATATATTACCATCCACAGGGAAGTTTTCCACTAAGAATTCAGCTAAAGCATCCTGTTCGGAACCATCCTCAGCAAAGGTTGCAGCACCAGTTTTGGGAGCATCAATAGGTTGGGTTAAATCAACCCTATCCTCTCCAAATTCAGGGAAAGGATAACTATCTCCACCACCCGCGAGGAAATCTAGGGTAACTAAGCGGATGGGACGGTTTGCATCCCCTACCAATTCCCCATTTTCCACAATTACCAGAATGTAACGAGAGGGTGAAAGCCCCTGAGAAAGAGCAACACAGTTGGGTGTTTCGTGCTTCAGACAGGGGATGAAACCCGAGACGATGGGATTTATCCCACCGTTTATATAGTAAAATTAAAAATGTAAGTAAGGCGTTCATCTACACGCAGAACTGTCCTAGTACGGAGAAATCCCTGCATATAGGAAACAACGGTTGCTACATGTAACGGCAGCATGACTACATCACTGCAAGTAATGGCAGGACAGGGAGTGTACCATTTTGGCATAGTGATAGAACCTCCAGAAAGCGAAAAAAGTAAGCACAATCTGTATGGCTTGATGCCAGTACAAGTGAGTGTGTAGGGGTGCTTTGACTCACCCCACCCGGATTTATATCTGGGTGACAGCTAATCAGAAGCGAAACAACAAGGCTTTAGCCTGTTGTGTAGCATCCTTTTAGAATCCCCTCGCCTGAAGGCAGGGGAGCAGTCAAGCTTAAGCTAGATTAACAATAAAGTCCCCTAGATTTGCTCCGGTTATGTGTATTTGCGTTAACTGCCAATATGTAGACCGCTGTATAACTTACCACGCGGTCGAAACGCAGCACCAACAGCCCCACTTAACAGAAACCCCCAATTTTGAACCCAATGAGCCTTCTATCAATGTTAATATTCGTCCCCAGGGGGATGTAATTGAGATGGAATGGGATGTGGTTGGTTGTTTGAGCTTTAAAGAAGAAAAAGGCAAATGGTCAAAATTGCGCCCAGGTGAATTAGTGCCAACTTGAGGTGATCGCTGGTAATTAATTAGACCTAAGGAGTTAGGAATGGTCTTAGCTCCTTATACTTATATGTTTTGTATATTTTTATGCAGTAATATTTGTCGCGATCGCAGAAACAGAAATTTGTTCCAAGAAGATTCAATTTTATTTACCCGATATCCCAGCTTGAAGTAAAGTTGCTGTGCTTGATGGTTATTTTCCAGTACGTGGAGATATAGGTCTTGAAAACCCCAATTTTGAGCAAATTGTTCACAAGACTGTAATAAACAAGAAGCAGCTCCTTGACGGCGATATTGGGGATTAACAGCTAAATTAGACAAATAAGGAAAGCTCCTGCCTGCTTGCTTCCAAGAATCGCTGAAACGTACAGTCATTTCCACAGTCCCCACAAGATGATTGATTCCTGCTGTAGAATCTACAGCTACCAAACAAATGTGGTGGGGAGCAGGTAGAGCTAAACGATGCCGTAAATCTTCATAAATACCCAAACGTAGGAGAGGGAAAGCCCATCCCCACATACCATGCTGGGAGTGAAAGCTTTCAGCAATAATTTGGGAGACTGCGGACAAATCAGAGGATTTAGCCACCCGAATTTGAAATAGGCATGAAGTTTGAGTGGGGGTGGCTGGGAGTGTTTCTTGGTGAGATGAGTTAAAAAACCAGGAAGTCAAGGTAAGTTTAGTTGTGATTGGGATGCGAGGAAAATTTTTTCAAATATCCATATCCTAGACCACCTTAACCACATATGGGCAACCTAAATTGCTTTTATGAAGTGAAAAAAAAGTAAAGAAGGAATGGGCAGTGATAATTATTTCTCAAAATAGCCGCAGGGCGATTGAAAACAATATCGCTGCCAAAAGAGCTGCTACTGTCCGAATGTGGTTCCAAAATGTCCAATCGGTCAAGAATCTTGCCCATAGGGTTGTGCCTTCAGTACTGGCTGGCGCGACAATCGCCAGAGCATCATTCAGGGGTATATTGCCAGCGATGGTTACACCCATTGTGCCGATCAGGTAAAGTAGACTACCCGCAATCCAATAGATAGAACTTGGTTGATGCCACTTTAGTAGTAACGAAATGGTCAGAAGGATGCAAGTCGCACCTGTTCCCAGAAATACCACCATAAACCAAGGATTAATCACCGTGATATTGATGGATTGCATAGTAGCTATGCCTTGTGCTGGTGGTTGTTTGCCTAGAGCCTTCATCACAAAGGTGGAAAAGGCAAAGAAGATTCCAGCATTTATACCACTGCCGATCGCCGCTAATAATATTAGATAAAAGCGCGAGTTGTCAAAAATTGCCATGATTACTTGCGTTAATTTACTTTGATTATAGGTATTTAATATGACAAACCTGGTGTTCTGTGAAGATACGAATCATCTGTCAGTTGTTTCATTATGAAGTCAGCTACATCAGCGCGGGATATTTTGAGTTGTGATGTCTTATCATTGCCTGGAAAGCCGTGTCGGTAATTACCTGTTCGCTCCCCATCAACAAAGGCTCCAGGGCGAATAATTGTCCAATCAAGATGGCTCTGCTTAACATAGCCCTCTTGCCTTTGATGATCGGCAAATACCTGGCGCAAGAGGAATCCAAACATGATGTACTTCCAGAAGAAATTCAGATTTTCCCAACTGTCTCCTGCTCCAAGGGTTGATTGGCAAATAAAACGCTGGATGCCTGCTTTCTCCATTGCCTGGATAATTTGCTGTGTCCCTTGTGAGCGGATTGTTCCTGTCAACTTCTGACCCGAACCCAGTACGCACACCACTGCATCTTGACCTTGTACTGCTTGCTCCACAGATGTAATATCCATCACATCGCCCTGAACAAACTTGAGATTGGCGTGCTGAATGTTGAGATTGGCGGGATTCCGTGCAAATGCCGTGACTGTGTATCCCTGCTCCAGTGCTTGTTCAACCAATTGACGACCAATGGTTCCGGTTGCTCCAAAAATCAGTAATTTCATCATGTTGTCTCCTAAGTTGTGACACTTTCAGCTTAGGGCGACGATTAATTCTCAGCTATCAAATTCTTGTAGGACTATCACAATCTTGCTGTCAGTTTTCAGGTTCGTGCGGAATAAATCCTAGAGCTTAACGAAGGAAGGAGGAAGAAGGAAGTGACGATGAAAAAGGGTTTTTTCCCTACACCCTACACCCCACAACCTCTTTCAAGTTAGTCCCCCACGAGAAAATCCCACAACCAAGGTTCTGAAAATGGTTTGTGACTAATTCTTCAAGGGCGCACGCAATGCGCCCCTACTCTGCACTTATTAACTATTTTCAAGTTAGTCCCTCACGGTCAAATCCCACAACCAAGCATGAAAATAATTCCCTCACTCTGGGCGGGGAAACCCCGCCCCTACTCCTGAACTCCGAACTCCCTATTTTCAAGCTAGTCCCTCATGGGAAAATCCCACAACCTGCGGATCTGAAAATGCTTTGTGACTAACTTCTCAAGTTAGCACGCAATGCGCCCCTACAAACTCCGCGCTTCCGCGCCTATTTTCAAGCTAGCCCCCACGGTCAAATCCCACAACCAAGCCATGAAAATATCTCAAGTGCGGCTCCCACACCTAAGCTGTCAACCATCAACTAACAACTAACAACTAACAACTATCAACCATTTTCAAGCTAGAAGTAAGAAGGATAATTGGTGGGGATTTAAGCCCACCAAATTTTTAATTTTGGTGGGGGACTTAAACCCAAAAGCTCGAAGGGAACAAAGAGGAAAACCTTTTAGAAGTGCGAGTTGCTTTGTTTTACCTTCTTCCCTCTGACTTCTGACTTTGAGCGTAGCGAATTAAATATTATAATTAGCGATGGAAGTATTGGGCTTACTTGATGGAAAATCCTGCTATCCAACGGTCTCAAACAAATAGCTTATCCCAATTGTCTAGCCCAACTCAGCCTTGGGAGAATATTCAAGTCCAACATTTGCAAAATCCTACTGGAGAAGGGAATTGTTATTTCGAGGACGAGCACACGCTTTTTGTATCAATTGCTCCCCGTCCTATTTACTATTTGCAGGCTCAAGACGGTAAGACACATACGGGTCTTTATCAGAAAGGAGACATTTCCATTACCCCTGCAAACACGCTGCTATTTGCTAGATGGGAAGGTGACGAAAATTGCTTAAAGATTCGACTCACCGGTCAGTTTATGCAAAGCGTTGCCAGAGAAACCCTGGAACAAGATCCCGATCGCCTAGAATTAATACCTCAATTTCAGACTCGCAACCCAGAGATTGAAGCGATCGCTATGATGCTCCTCACTGAACGTCAACAGGGACATTCAGGTAGCAGACTTTACATTGATTCCTTGGCTAATGTCTTGGCAGTGAATTTACTCAGGCATTATGGGGCTACCAAACCTCAGGTACCGATTTATGAGGGAGGTTTACCCCAGCGTCAACTACTGCAAATTTTGGATTATATCGATGCACATTTGGATGGAGATATTAAACTAGTAGACTTAGCTCAATTACTAGACATGAGCCAATTTCATTTCAGCCGTCTATTCAAGCAATCAATCGGTACATCTCCTTACCAATACCTGAGCCAGCAACGGGTAGAACGGGCAAAGCAATTGTTGAAACATACAGATAGATTAATTGTGGACATTGCTTTAGAGTGCGGGTTTAGCAGCCACAGCCATCTAAGCAAACAGTTTCGGCAACTTACAGGGATGACACCGAAAGCATACAGAGCAAGTTATGGCGCTACGCGCAAGTAATAAGTAATAAGTGAGCCATTGCGGTGGACGGGTTCCCCGGCATAAAGCAAATGGCGCTCGCGAAGCGTATCCGAAGGATTCACTCCGAAGGAGTAATAAGTTTACTGTTCAAAATCTAACCTCATCTTCCAACCATAGCTTGTCGTCGGATAACCTCACCAATGGTGACATTCAACTGTACCCCAATCAAAATTGCCAAAGAAGTCAAATTCAGCCACAGCAATAAAACTACCCCTGTACTTAAAGTTCCATAGGTAAGGTTAAAGTTGGCAATATTTTCCACATAGATGCGAAATAAACTAGAAATTATTGCCCATAGCAATGCAGCAAAAACTGCTCCTGGGATTAAAGGGTTTCCCCGCTTCCACTGACTAGGACCATACCGATAAACAAAACCAAAGGCGCAACAGAGAATAGTCAATACTGCTGGCCAGCGTAATAAACCCCATACATATAATAATTCTGACTGAAAGAGGTTTAAATTTTTTAATATAAGATTAAATATAAAGTCGCTGATAAAGACTATAAATGATGCCATCAGCACTAAACTGATGCTACCAATGGTTAAACCTAAAGAAATTAACTTTGCTTTCCAAAATGGTCTTTGTCTTTCTGGCGGTATTTGGTAAATGTAGTCCATCGCACCCATAGCTGTACTTAAAGCACCAGAAGCAATCCATAAAGCGATCGCAAAACTAACGGAAAATAGTCCTTGTCCCTCTGGAAGGATGACATTATCTGTAAAACTTCGGATTAAACCCCAAGCTTCTGATGGAACTATTAAGCTCATTTGCTGTGTTAAAAATCCTACTTTCTCTTCAGAGATATTTAGACTTCCAATTGCTGTCAAAATAGCAAAAATAGCAGGAAACAAAGCTAACAGGTTGTTATAAGCCATTTCCGCCGCTAAACCAGGTAAACGCCGCTTCCCAACTGCTCGGATAATTTTGGCGATTGTGACTAAGTTCAGATGGCGACAGGAATATATTAAATTATTGACCATTTTGAATTGTCGATTATCAAAAGTTTATATTAGCTACATTTAGTAATTTGGGAAACTCATTATTTTTAAGTATACAAATATTTTTTATTACATTATTTTTGTGGATAATACTGATTTGTTGTGTTATGGTCTGAGTCAGTGGAGCGATCGCATTTAGTATTTTTTAGTTTTAGCCCCACTCTGCTCCAAGCCGCGCTTGGCGCGTCTACATAAACGTTTGTACACAACCTGCGTATCTGAAAATGCTTTGTGACTAACTCCTCAAGGGCGCACGCAATGCGCCCCTACAAGCTCCGCACTGATTAACTATTTTCAAGCTAGTCCCCCACGGGAAAATCCCACAACCTGCGGATCTGAAAATATCTCAAGTGCGGCTCCCACACCTAAGCTGTCAACCATCAACTAACAACTAACAACTAACAAACATTTTCAAGCTAGCAGCTAGCTTTTAAAGAACGCCAAAAAATAAATGATTCAATTCCTAGACTCGAACCACCCACTTTACTTTCCCTACACCCCTACTGCTCTGCATTTCGAGCGATCGCATAATCTTTTTGTGGGGTAAAACCACTCAGGGGTTAAGCACCGTGGCGGTTACTCCATTCCTTGCATAGAATTGCAGGGCGTGAAAAGCCAGAATTGGCACTTAAAATATACGGAGTTATGATCATGGGTGCAGATGGAGAAAAAATGGTTTTGCAATATCTCAAAGATCGGGGTGGATATGCTCGATTGAGTGAGTTTAGGCAAAAAACCGTGTTGCAATTATTAGTAGAAAAAGGATTAATTAGAGTAGTACGTCAATATAGAAATCACGACCAGCCACATACCTGGTTTGTTGAGTTAATGTATCCATAGACTCACCAATATGTAGGCATCAACATAGTTAGTTATCCATCCCTTTGTTGTCACTTTGAGGAGATAAATATCTCAAATAACTATATGATACCAAGTTGCGTTCTATCAAAGTAGTTCGAGTCAATGAGATTGCTTCCTTACGTCGCAATGACTGGGTACTATCTTTGAATGCAACTTAGTATGAATAGGTGTTTGCAGAATTATCTAATGTAGATGACAAAGAGAGAAAAATACTCCCCAAGTGAGGCCGTATCAACTCAGGTTACATTACCAGTAGTGTATTTACTTACTACTTGGCTATAGATAAATGATGGTTAGTGCCTGAAAAGTAGCATTATCTAAATCAGGTACTAATTATCACAGTTATACCAATTTCAAAAAAGAATGTGACAAATAGATTCTTGTTCGGTGACGTAACATTGCTACGTCTTTACCAATGGTATGTGTTGCTATAGCCCCATCTTCTATGAGAGGGTGTTGGTAAATCCTGGGAATAGCTCTCGGCATCTGGATATCAGAGATTTAGGTTAGGTATAATATTTTTTCTCCTCAAAGTCACAACAGAGGGATAGATTAATGTCCGTAAATAGGAATTGGATTCCACAAAGGCTAACTCCTTACTTGTTTTTATTGCCGGCACTATTTATCTTAGTATTAACGGTATTTTGGCCTGCCCTACAAGCTTTCTATTTGAGTTTTCATCGTATAGAAGATATTACTTTTAGTCAGCCACCCCAGTGGGTTGGTTTAGATAATTTCCAGAAGTTGCAAAATGATAGTGTGTTCTGGAAAACTTTAGGCAATACTTTAATTTACCTGGTTGGCGTAGTACCAGTTTTGGCGATTGTGCCCCTAGGATTAGCGATTTTAGTCAATCAAAAACTACGGGTAATCAATTGGTTTCGAGCCGCTTACTATACACCTGTTGTCATATCTACGGTTGTAGCAGGGATTGCTTGGCGATGGTTGTATGCAGAAAATGGGTTACTCAATCAGTTACTTCAATATTTTCATCTTTCTAAAGAGGGGATTCCTTGGTTAACTAGTCCCAATTTAGCCCTATTCAGCGTCATGGCTGTAACTGTATGGAAGGGATTGGGTTATTATATGGTGATTTATTTAGCCGGTTTGCAATCCATACCCGCAGATGTGTATGAAGCCGCAGCCATTGATGGTTCGGATGGGATTCGCAAACATTGGGATATTACTGTGCCATTGATGAAACCTTATATCGCCCTAGTAGCTATTATCTCAGCTATCTCCGCCACCAAGGTGTTTGATGAGGTGCAAGTTATGACTCAGGGACAACCCCTCAATAGTTCTAAAACCATTGTTTACTATTTATACGAGCAAGTATTTCCCAATTTGGAATACAGTTATGCTTGCACCATTGGCTTGGTATTGTTTTTACTGATTTTGGGTTTGTCAATTGTGCGACTATTGGTGAGCAAACAAGGCGGTGGAGCGCTTCCTTAGTTGTTAGTTGATAGTTGGTGGTTGTTAGTTGTTAGTTGACAGTTGACAGTTGACAGTTGACAGTTGATGGTTGATAGTTGGGAGTTAATATTTTTTATCTTTCACCCCATCACCCCATCACTCCATCACCCCATCACTCCATCACTCCTTCACTCCTTCACTCCTTCCCATTACCCATAATCAATTTTGCCACTGACAAAATGCGATCGCTCTCTCCTTGTAACAAAATACAATCTTCTGGTTCTAAGGGCATAGTGGCATCAATGCCATACTTGAGTTTGCCTTGTCTGCGTAATGCTTGCACATTAATCCCATATTCAATATCTAAGTCTCCCACTGTTTTACCGATGAAAGAGGAATTTGCCGCCACAGTTACCCAATGATGATATCCCCCAGCAATGGTTCCCCTACCCATCATTAAGGTATGAAATGCTGCCAACTCATCCGGTTCCCCTACAGCTAACAAACAATCTTGGCTATTTAACATGGTTTGGGGGGTGGGATAATAAAGCACATCATTACCATGTTGGATTGCCATAATTGTTATCCCCGTTAAATTACGGATATCAGCAGTAGCTAATGTCATCCCTACTAACGGTGAATTGGCATCTAAAGTCACCCACTCCCGCTTTAGTTCTGGGGTAGTATTACCGATCGCTACTTGGAGTTGGCGGTTCCCCCATTCCGGGCGTAAATTTTGGTAGCGATCGCGGCGCATGGTATCAATAACTGAGTGAATATTCGGTAAGGATGTGCCCAGAGCGGCAAGAACGTGGGCACCCATTTCTAAAGCGGCTTCAAACTCCGGCTGTACCACCTCTTTCGCCCCTAACTGGGTTAAGATGTCAATTTCTGTATTTTGGTGGGAACGGGCGACGATATCTATTTCTGGGACTAACTCCAAAGCCCTTTTTAATAATAAGCGGGTACTGGCAGGATCGGGGAGAGCGATCGCTAAGGCTGTAGCTTTATGTAAATGTGCTTTTTCTAACACTAATTCTGAATCAGCATCGCCAAAAACGTAAGGGATTTTCTCTTGTCTCAACCGTTTAATAGCAGCTTCACTATTTTCAATTACCAATACTTGATGTCCTTGGTTTTGCAGGATACTAACAATCATTTGTCCTACCCTGCCATAGCCTGCAACCACCACATAATCCCGCAAGCCTTCTGGGAGTGAAATATCTTTAGTATCTCGGAATTGACGCAGATAGCCTGATAGCAATGGTAAACTGGCAATGCGATCGGCTAAAATAGGAGAAAATTTCAGCCATACAGGGGTTAGTAATAAAGTAATGGCGGTGGTTCCCAATAGTAACAGATATTTCTCCTGGGAAATAAATCCCTGTTGCCACCCTACCAGAGCCAAGACAAAGGAAAATTCCCCAATTTGATTTAACCCCAAGCTAGTGATTACGGCAGTTTTGAACGAATAGCCAAATGCCATGACCACCGGTAGGATAATTAAAGCCTTCCCCACCATCACCACCATCACCAAACCCAAAATTATGCCAAAATTCTGGAGCAAAATATTGGGGTCAATTAACATGCCAATGGAGGCAAAAAACATACTAGCAAAGGTATCCCGTAAAGGTAAAATCTTAGCTAGGGCTTGGTCAGCATAATCAATTTCGGAAATCATCAACCCAGCAACAAAAGCCCCCATCTCTATCGAGAGTCCTAGCTTTGATGTCACTATAGCTACTCCCAAGCACAGGGCAATTACTACCAACAGAAATAACTCACTACTTTCCGTCTCCGCCACTTGCATGATAGTTCGAGGCACAATCCATTTACCTACAGCCACCGCCACCGCTGCAAATACTATCACCTTGAATAGAGCAGTAGCCAAAGCTGCTCCCAGGTTGGCAGGGTTATTAAGGGCAGGTAAAACAGCTAACATCAATCCCAAAGCCAAATCTTGGGCAATTAGAATTGCCAACATTGCTTGACCATGGATAGTATTAGTTTCACCCCGTTCTGTGAGGGTTTTGAGGACAACCGCAGTAGAAGATAAGGAAAGTACCCCACCCAAAAATATCCCTTGTGTTGGAGTTGTTACCCATCCCATGAAAGTAGCCAAAAAAGCCGTGACTGCGATGGTTAAACCTATTTGTAGTAAACTTCCTTGAATCGCAATTTCTTTTACCCGTTTCAGTTCCGCTAAAGAAAACTCCACACCCAGAGAAAATAGGAGAAACGCCACCCCAATCTCTGCAAAAGGCTTGATTTGTTCCACATCTGCCAGGAGTTTAAAACCAAACGGTCCAATGAGTAAACCACTGACTAAATAACCTAATAAAACAGGTTGACGCAATCGATTAGCGACATAACCCCCCAGTGCCGAAGTCCCCAAAACCGTTGTCAGGTTGAGAATAAAAGCTGTTCCTGCTGCCATATTGGTGATACTACCTAGTTAAAGCCCATGTCATTAAGATAGCCGAGTTATGGAGAAGGATGGTGGTTGGTGGTTGATAGTTGTTAGTTGTTAGTTGTTAGTTGTTAGTTGACAGCTTAATTCTTTCCCTCCTTCACTCCTTCCCTCCTACTCTACCCTTCGGGAAGCCACTGCGTGTCTACGAGAAGCCACTTCGTGTCTACACTCCTTCCCTCCTTCACTCCTTCACTCCTTCACCCGTCCCCTAGTTGCTTGGGTGTTGCTTATTTCGATATTGTAGTTATTGTATTTATTCCCGGCACTGGAGTTATTTCTTAATGGTTCGGGGCTTAATTGCAATTTATTGAGGGGATTCTGGGGTATGTCTAATAGCTATGAGGAAAAGTTGGTTGCTGCGGCTAAAGAGAATGCACAAAAGGAATATGGTTGCCAAGAAGAAGATATACAACTAATTGAGGCTCGTTACGAGCCTGAACCCAATGAGTGGTTTGTAACCTTGCGTGTTTTGGAAAAAACTAGGGAGTGGCTTGTATACGACTATGAAGGACAAATTTATTGCGATTTGATCGAGAACTAAGGAAGGTAGATTAAATAATATGCACATCTATAATTGAACCTCACCCTCGCTTTTTACTGCGTAAAAATCTTTCCCTCTCCTTATTAAGGAGAGGGATTGTGTACTCTTGACAGGGTGAGATTTTGTATTTTATTTCATCTTAAATCCTAAATCGACTAATTAAGAGTTGGTATTGGGGATTTGAGACAACCATCTTCCATATAGATAATGCGATATAAATAATGCGATCGCTTATATTTTATACCAATTAAAATAATGTTTGCGACACATACATGATTCGTCAGGGCACGGCATCCACAATCTTTTCGTGTATAAAACTATCACTCTGATGCCGTGCCCCTACCCGTGCATCCATCTGTCCCATTCTTTTTTCAAAATGCTATCAGATGCGGTTATCATGGCTTACTAATTAAGTTGTAGGTTGGGTTGAGGGACTTAGACCCGTAAAGCCTACGGCATAGCTAAGCGCAAGGCGCACGCTAACGCGAACGCTTACCGCGCAGCGTGTCGCGAAAGCGACTCAGGGGCTTCTCGAAGAGTAACCCAACACAATCAGACTTTCTTTGGGTTTCACTTCGTTCTACCCAACCTACATTTAATTATCAGTGTTTAACCAGACATGATATTACACATTTAAATTGTATATCTATTTGGTATAAGCTAATAACTAAAACCCTTGCTCATACAAGTCTTCTACCTTCTTCAAGTATTAATATGTGGAATGTTCCCATAGTCATAAATGTTTAGCTTTATACTGGGTTTAGTAGCTATTTTCTTGCCCCCAGTTGAGGGATTGC
Organism: Calothrix sp. MO_192.B10; assembly: GCA_030065055.1. Taxonomy (GTDB): domain Bacteria; phylum Cyanobacteriota; class Cyanobacteriia; order Cyanobacteriales; family Nostocaceae; genus Calothrix_A. Next base: position 57,295 of record JASJDS010000075.1, on the reverse strand, counting down.
AGCTGTTGTCCTGCTGGAGTTTTCTGAGATGTCTGATAGATTTACCCACGGTTACGCGCTGTTGATTGGAGTCGGTACAACGGCAAATCCCCGGTGGTCTTTACCTGTGACGGTTAAGGATGCCCAAGCACTCAAAGCTGTCCTTACTGATGGGAATCTCTGTGGCTATGCTGATAGTCCGGAGCATATACGATTATTGCATGACCAGGGGGCAACCCGTAGTGCTATCCTGGATGGTCTGGAATGGCTGAAGGAGAAAGCAGGGGCAGACCCAGATGCTACGGTTGTGATTTACTATTCCGGCCATGGTATGTTTGACTTGGCTGAACAAGCCTACTATCTACTACAGCATGATTTTGAACCCAAATCCATTGCCGAAACTGCCCTCTCTGCCACAATTTTGACGGAGAAGTTACGCCAGATTCATGCTAAACGCCTATGGGTGATTATTGATAGTTGCCATGCTGAGGGGATGGCAACTGCTAAGGATGAACTACCCGCCGACTTTTTACCCACAGCGCTACCGAAAGGGGTGGTAAGTGCCCTCAAGCAGGGAGAAGGAAGGGCAGTTTTCACTTCATCACGGGGTAGTCAGACTTCCTGGGTACGTCCAGATGGTAACCTCAGCCTTTATACTTATCACTTAATTGAAGCATTGAAAGGGGCTGCTAATCAAGCAGGCGATCGCTTGGTGAAAATTTCCCATGTGATGAACCATTTAGGGAAAGCAGTGCCAGAAAGTGCCCGCACCCTCTGTCAGGCGGAGCAAACTCCATTTTTTGATACGGCAATGGAGGATTTTCCTGTGGCTTTGTTGCGGGGAGGTAAGGGATTGCCCAAGGGAGACGAGAATCCAGAACAGCCCAGGGTGATGACGAATCAGGAGATGGTTACTCCAGCATTGGCACGGGCAAAGCGAGCCTTGGCATTTTTGGAAGAGCAAGCCGCCTCTTATGGAATTCGCATACCTGTGGATTTGCAAATTGAACTGGAGGAAAAGCGCCGTCAAGTGGCTGAGTTGGAGGCTCGGTTGTTGGATAATGGTTAATAAGATTAAAAAACCGCAAAGGCGCAGAAAAATTGTAGGCTGGGTTGAGGAACGAAACCCAGCATATCGTTGGGTTACTCTTCGTTCAACCCAACCTACGTTATAGGTAATCTTCAGGAAGGGAGTAAGATTAAAAAACCGCATTAGCGAAGCCATGCCCGTAGGGCTTTAGGCGCAAAGTACGCAAAGGAAGAGAGAAAGAAGAGAAATGGCAGCATCCCAATTTTTCAAAATATTACGTAGTGGGAGCATCTTGCTCCCTTGATAAGCTGTTAAGGGTCTAAATTGTATATGTTAAGGGTCTAAATTGTATATATTAAGGGTCTAAATTGTATATATTAAGCGGGCAGGATGCCCGCACTACAATCACCTGATTTTTTACTTTATACAATTTAGCTGCGTATTAACTTATCTGATGCGGGCAGGATGCCCGCACTACAATCTTTAATATTTGGGATGCTCCCAGAGAAATAGAGATATTCATTTACCCGGCAAAATTAATGTGGTGGAGTAGAAAGAAGGGAGTGTACCTGTGGACAATGCAGAATCCTTGCAACGAACCCTAAGGCGTGCCCGTCGCGCTCTGCAAATTTTAGAAGAGGAAAAAGTCGGGTATGGCATTCGCATTCCGGTTGATTTGCAGATTGAATTTGAGGAAAAGCAAAAGGAAGTCGCCAGCCTGGAGGCACGATTAGCACAGTTGCAGGGGGGAACATCAAATTCTGTGCCTGACAATTTACCCCGCTACAGTAGTGTATTTGTTGGGCGTAAGAGGGAGATTGAGCAATGTCTGGAGGCACTAGCACCGGAAGAACGGGGTTGGGGGGTTGCCATTGATGGTATTGGCGGCATGGGTAAAACTGCATTGGCGCTAGAAGTGGCGTATCTTGCCCGCGAGCAGGCAATGTTTGATGCCTATCTGTTTGCTTCTGCTAAGACCACCTGGCTATCACCAGAGGGGGTGCGACAGGAAACCCTAGCTCTTTCCTCCCTGGATGCCTTTTGTCGGGAATTTGCCCGTATTCTGGGGCAAGATGAGATTGTGCGGATGAGCGATGCTAGGGAACGTCGTCGCGCTTTGTTGGATGCTCTGCGGGGACGACGGGTGCTACTGATTTGGGATAATCTGGAAACCCTGACGAAAGAAGAACGCAACCAAATTGCCGAGTTTCTCCGCAAGCTACCCACCCCCAACAAAGCCATCATCACTAGTCGCCGTCGCACCGGGGAAAGTGCCCTAACTATTCGCTTGGATCAACTCTCCTGGGAGGAAGCTGCTGACATGATGAGACAGTTGGGGCAACGGCAGTTCAGGGTGGAGCGGGCACTCCAGCAGGCGGGGGTAAAAGGGCAGCAGGAACTCTACGATGTCGCCGGAGGGAACCCCTTAGCACTGGATTGGACGTTGGGATTAATTGCCCAAAAGGGTTATAGCTTCAATACGGCTCTGAAGCTGTTGCGGAATGCGGCATTTTCTAGTGATTTATATGGCTTTTTGTTTGCTGATGCGGTGCGGGACTTGGCTGCCACAGATCGCACCCTGCTGTCAGTGTTTGTGGTGTTTTTCACCCCAGCCACGGTGGCAGCACTGGGGGATGTGACGGGACTGTCCCCGACAGAAATCCGTAGTGGACTAGACCGACTGGTTACTTTATCCCTGGTGAATGACCTGGAAGGAGAGCGCTATGGCTTGCATCCCCTCACCCGCAACTATGTGACAGTGGCATTGGGGGGAACCCCAGCAGGAACAGCAACCCCAACCAGTGCCACTCAACTAGATGCCAATGCCCAACGCAAAGCCCTACGCTACTGGGTGGACTATGCCCAAAAATATGGCGGGAGTGGCAAAGATGCCTACAAGACCTACGACAAGCTGGAGGCGGAGTGGCAAAACCTGGAGGGTATCGCCAACACCCTGCGGGAATTGTCCGGCATCCCCGGCACTCTTCAGGATCGGGAAGCGGCACAGATGCTGATTGATTTGGAAAATGCGCTGATACAATTTCTCTGGTTTCGTGGCTACTGGGATGAATACATTCGTTTAGGGGAGTGGCGTTACCAGGCAGGAAAAGGGCTGGGCAAGTGGAGCGATGCCGGGTGGGGTGCTTTCCATGCTGCCATGACTCACTACCATAGAGCAGAGACAGACCAGGCAGCAATCTGGGCGGATCGAATGACGGCAGCAATGGAACGGGGAGGCAGCCGTTATGATCGCGCCACAGCAGCTCAGATGCAGGGAAATGTTGCCCAGCAACGCAGGGATTGGGCAGAGGCAGAGCGGTGGCATCAAGACGCGTTGGCGGCTTACCGGGAATTGGGGGAGGAAGAAGGTGAGGCAAACACCCTCAACTGGCTGGGAGTGGTTGCCCATCAGCAGCAACAGTACGATCGCGCCGAGACTTACTATCAGCAGGCATTGGCAATCGCCGAGAAATTAGACCTTAAAGAGCCTCAGGCTTACATATCCAGCAGCCTGGGTCGGCTCGCCCTCGATCGCGATCGCCCCCAAGAAGCCCGTCTCTGGTACGAGCGAGAACTTACCCTGGCGCAGGAGGTGGGACGGCAAGACAAAGTGGCTTATGCCCAGGCAGGGTTAGCACAGGTGCTGGAGGCGGAGGGGCGGTACAGTGAGGCGCTGGAGTTGGCGCAGCAGGCACTCCAGATTCGGGAACGGCTGAGGGATGGGAATGTCGCGTATTCGCGGGGGTTGGTGGAGAGGTTACAGCAGCGAGTGAGTTCCTAATGGAATCTGGCTAATTCATTGCCGCCACCGGAGATTTAAGACAACCATCTTCCATATAAATAATGCGATCGCCTATATCTAAGATCCGGTTATCATGGGTAACTAATAAGATGGTGCAACCTTGCTCTTTTGCCAGTTTATACATTAACTCCACCACATACCTACCCGACTTTCTATCCAGTGCAGCGGTGGGTTCATCTGCTAGGACAATTTTGGGACGACTCACCAAAGCCCGAGCAATTGCTACCCTTTGTCTTTGTCCCCCGGAAAGCTTCTCTGGATAATAATCGACGCGATCGCCCAAACCAACTTGTTCTAAAATAGCGGTAGCTTTACCATCCAAATCTCCTGCTAACATCTGGTCATGTAATTCTAGGGACATACGTACATTTTGCTTGGCTGTTAAAAATGCCATCAGGTTATGGGCTTGGAAAATATAGCCAATTTGTTTGCGAATCTCTGTTAATTGTCGCTTTTTTGCACCACACATTTCTTGGTCTAAAATCCGTAAGCTCCCTGACTGAGCCGAACGCAAACCACCCATGAGAGTTAATAGGGTCGTTTTCCCTGAGCCAGAAGGACCTGTTAAGATGACAATTTCTCCTGCGTTAATCTCCAAGTTAATGTCAAATAAAACTTGTTTACGCAGTTGTCCTGTACCAAAACAGTGGTTGAGATTTTTGATAGATATAACCGTGTTCATAAGAATTTTAGATTTTGGATTTTAGATTGGTAATTAAAATTTTTCCTCATCACCTCATCACTCCTAGTGCTTTGTCCCATTAATTTTGCTGCGTTAACCAACTTAAGCGACTTATCCTCTCTTTCTCTTTCTCTGCGCTCTCTGCGCCTCTGCGGTTTTTTCCTCCATCTCTCAAAATTAATAGGACAGACTCCTAATACTTCACCACATTAATTCTCAGGGCTAGGTAAAAGATCCCCGACTTCTGAATAAATATCCGCACATCGTAGCGATTCCTAGGATAGAAGTCGGGGATCTAAACACTCCTTCACTCCGGGCGGGGAAACCCCGCCCCTACTCCTTCCCTCCTTCACTCCTTCCCTCCTTCACTCCTTCACTCCTTCCCTCCTTCACTCCTAAAACATATCTGCGGGGTCAGCCCTACGAAGTTTCCGCATGGCGATTACTCCCGAAATACTACACATGGTAATGGTTAAAAACAATACAAATATTGCCCGATTGAGTTTCATGGCAATGGGTAATAATGTTGCTGCATAGGTAATCTGATATAATCCTATGGACAGGGCTACACCAGGTATAAACCCTAACGCTGCTAATAAAAGACTTTCTTGCATCAGCATCATCATTAAATAGCGATCGCTATATCCCATGGCTTTGAGGGTGGCGTATTCTGGCAGGTGCTCGGACACGTCGGCATACAAAATCTGATACACAATCACAATGCCGACAATAAATCCCACTGCTACCCCCAAACCAAAGATAAATCCGATGCCTTGATTACCCCAGTAATCAGTTTCAATTTGGGCAAATTCCTTGGGGGTCAATACTTTCACGTCATTGGGTAAGTTGGCTTGCAATTGCGATCGCACGGCTTCTACGTTAGCATCGGGTTGGAGCTTAATCAAACCGACTTCTATCTGATTCGGTTGGCGATTGGGAAATATGGTTAAAAACGTAGAATCACTGGTAATAATGTTGCCATCGGCACCAAAGGAAGCTCCCAATGTAAACAAACCTACTGTGCGGATATTTTGCCTATTTACTTCGGCTTCTACCATTCCCTGTTGCTTGAATAACTGGGGTATTTGTCCGTATTCCGGACGAGATGCACGGTCAAAAATTACTCTGTTGAGTAGCTTCAATTCATCCAGCTTTTGATTAACTTCTGGTAAATCAAATGGTGGATTCGCCGGATCGATTCCCCATACCAAAATTCCCCGACTGAGACGGTTTTTGGGATTGCGCCACTGAGCAATATCTATGTACAGAGGACGCACAGATTTGACACCCTCATATGCCGAAGTCTGATGTAATCTCTCCCTGGGAAAGCTTTTGACATAGAACAGGGTTTGAAATTTGGGATTAATTAAAACTAAATCTGCTTGCAAGTTTTGGTGGGCTTGGGTAGCACTATCAAATAATGAATCTAAAAGTCCCAACTGCACAAACATCAACATATCAGCAAAGGCAATTCCCGCTAACGCCACCACTAACCGCATTTTTTCCTTGTTTAGTTGCAACCATGCTAAGGGGGTTCGACGAAACAGTTTGCGAAGCATTTTGGCACTCCTGGCATAAAATTAATCGAATGTTCGTTATAAATTAATCCAACTCTAATTGGCGCTGTCGCATGAGGAGAAATAAGGGTAGTGCAAAGGAAACGCCAAGCAAAAGATTGCTAACCACATACACCCAGAGAAATCTCATCTTTAGGCGGGTTCCTTCCCAAAATACAAATGCCCACAAAACCAAGGAAGAAACAGCTACATCCATAGCAAAGAAGGCGGAAATACGGTTCACAAATAGCTGTTCCACAAACAATTGCACGTTTAAACCATGTTCCCACAGGAAAGGAACAAATTGGGAATATGGTAGGGCAAAGCCGAGAATGCAAAGTAGTAAATAGATTCCTGAAACCATTGGTAAAACTCCTTTTATATCAGACATTCGTTATAAAATAAGAGTAACAAAAATTACAATGTGATCGCAGTTTGTACTTGCAGGTTAGTCAAACCAGCCACTCGCGGACAATCTTCTGGGTTAATGGCGATTTTGACCTCAATTACCCGCTGATCCAAATTTTCTCCCGGTTGGTTGCTGAACACATTTTGCCGGTTAACTTGTAAACCAATATGTTGCACTTTTCCCCGTATTTTTCCGGAGAATGCTTGGCCGGTAATTACTGCTTGTTGTCCTAGCTTCACTTTACCAATATCAGTTTGATAAACCTCTGCCACCACAACCATCTGTTGAGTTTGTCCAATTTCAGCAATACCCCCATCCGCGATTTTTTCCCCTGCTCGGGAGTGAATCTTGAGGATTTGTCCTGGAATTGGTGCGCGGATGTAAGCTTGTTCTAAATTCGTTTTAGCCTGTTTCACCCTAGCGATGGCATTATCTACCTCAGTTTGTGCCGCTTGCACATCCACGGGACGGACTTCAGCAATTTGGTTGAGAGTAGCTTTTGCTACATTCAGTTGTTCAGTTCCGGATGACTGGATGCGCTTCAGGTTGGCTTTGGCTTGAGCAATTTGTTGTTGTTTTGACGATTGGATACGCTTCAGGTTTGCTTGGGCTGACTGAACTTGTTGTGCTGCTGTTTGAAAAGCCAAGCGTTTGCTATCCCGCAGAGATGCAGAGATGGCTCCCTCAGCAAACAGCCTTTCATGGCGTTGATATTCTATATTGGCATTGCCCAATTCTGCTTGTAAACGTCCTATATTAGCTGTTTGGGCAGCAATTTCCGTATTTTGTTCAACTTGCAAACGAGCGATCGCAGCTTTTTGTGCTTCTATCTCCGTAGTTTTTTCCACCGCTAGACGGGCAATGGTTGCTTGCTGTGCTTGAATTGCCCCCAATTTTGCCCCAGCCTTGACCTGGGAGAGTTTTGCCTGAGCCATCCTCACCTGTTCTTTTGCCTGTGCTAAAGCGTCTTGTAGGCGTTGGTGAGAGTCTAAAATTGCTACTATTTGCCCACTCTTAATTTTATCACCTTCGGTGACCAATAATTTGGCAATGCGATCGCCATCCAAAGCCAGAGGTGCGGAGAGGCTAATAACTTCCCCTGCTGGTTCTAATCTACCAAGGGCAGTTACTTTTTTAACTTCTGGTAGGCTTTCTACAGGTGTGGATGGAGACTGAGCCAGTAAACCATATTGGGAGACTCCGTAAACAGCGATTGTCCCCGTGACTCCCACAGCAGCCACCACCAAGCCCAACAACCAGGGATTAATCTGTTTAGAAAATAATTGCACAGTCATTTCAATTTTGGATTTTAGATTTTAGATTTTGGATTACTCTGCTTAGGCACTTCACCTTTATGGGCGGGGAAACCCCGCCCCTACTCCTTCACTCCCTCACTCCCTCACTCCTTCACTCCTACTCTACTCTTCGAGAAGCCACTGCGTGTCTACACTCCTGAACTCCCTCACTCCTTCACTCCTTCACTCCCTCACCCAAGCTCATCAACATCTTGGTTAACAACTCCCCCTGTTCGCCATAGGAAGCGGTTTCTCCCTCAAATATGCGCCCAACGATCAAGCCCTGTAGCATATTACATACAAAAACAACAGTGGCTTCATCCTCAATTTGCAAGTAGTGTGAGATTAACTGTTTGGTTTGTTCCCAAGCTTTTTTCAGAGTTTGATTCTTTAATAACTCAGTTCGTTCTTGCTGCTGGTAAAAATCAAACCAGAGTAGAAGTTGCTTAATAAAGTATTCTTCGTATTTAGCAACAAAATCCATTAAAGCTTTGACTTTCTCTGGTAATGTTTCCGGGCTACCAGCTTCAGCGAGAAAGGAAAGAATATCCTCCTGTGTCTGCTCCTCCACTAACTGCAAAAATAAAGCTTCCTTACTCGGAAAATAATGATACAGAGTCCCCGTGGAAACCCCTATGTCCTTGGCTATCTCCCGCATGGCGATCGCAGAATAGCCTTTCTGGGCAAATAAATCAAAGCACTTCCACAATAACTCCTTGCGATATTGTTCGCGATCGACAATTTTTGGCATGATTTTATATCGAACGTTAGTTATATTATAACTCTAAATCAGACTAAGGGGAAGAAAAAATTGTTAAAAAGGAGTGAAGGAGTAGGGGCGGGGTTTCCCCGCCCGGAGTGAGGGAGTGAGGGAGTAGGGGCGGGGTTTCCCCGCCCGGAGTGAGGGAGTGAGGGAGTAGGGGCGGGGTTTCCCCGCCCGGAGTGAGGGAGTGAGGGAGGGAAGGAGTAGGGGCGGGGTTTCCCCGCCCGGAGTGAGGGAGTGAAGGAGTAGGGGCGGGGTTTCCCCGCCCGGAGTGAAGGTAAAGTACCTAAGCAGAGTAATCCAACATCCAAAATCCAAAATCCAAAATCGAATGACTAACAACTTTGTCAAGAACAAACAGAAACTTTTTGACCGTTGGGCGCCCAGTTACGATTGGCTTTTTCCCTCAGTGATTTACCAAGCCATCCACCAACGGCTGTTAGAGTATGTGAATTTACCCCCAAAGTCCAATGTATTGGATATGGGCTGTGGTACTGGGCGTTTACTAAATCGCCTTGCTGCCCAGTTTCCAGATTTGCGCGGTACAGGATTGGATTTATCGCCACAGATGCTGCGTATAGCTAGGTATAACAATTGTCATCATCCTCGACTAATTTACATCCAGGGTCAGGCTGATTCCCTGCCATTTGCGGAGGCTCAGTTTGACGCTGTTTTCAGTACCATTAGTTTCTTGCACTATCTGGAACCCGAACGAGTCATAGGGGAAGTTGCACGGGTGTTGAAACAAGATGGACGTTTCTATTTGGTAGATATTACCTGTCCCAAATATGTAGAACCTTACTTGCAGATTTTACACAAAACATCGAACTCTACTTCTATTAGACTTTATAGTCCAGAATCTCGCCAAGAATTAGGTAATTCTGCTCATCTACAATGGGTGGCTGATTACAGTTTATTAGGTCCAGTTTTGTTGAGTGTTTTTAGCAAATAATGAGGAAATTTCAAGTTCAATAAAGAATTGTATGCATTTAGAGATTGACATATCTCCAAGTTCATATACTAGATACTATTCCCATCGTCTGCATCATGCACGAGGAGGTGCCAAAATGTTTCACACATACGAGGTATTTGTAGATATTGTCGAATTTGACAATCCCACGAGTAATCACTTTGAGCGAGGCACAACAAGGTACGAAATAAACGCAGAGTCTATAGAGAAAGCTGACGGTATGGCTGTTAATCAGGCTAGAACCGAACACCCCCAAGCTACAGAACTGGATGCTAGGGTCACAAGAATACTCAAATAAATCTGTAACTACAAATTAAGGTTGTAGCTGGTAGACATAATTATTTGCTGCATATTTTTAAGTCAAGAAACTTCCCATAACAAGAGATGGAACTAATGCAAGAAGGCAGAAGGTAGCGAGAGCTGAAGGTAGAAGGAAATAAAGATTACTGCATCAGCTTTTTAGCCCTTTTTAACTGGATAGTTATTTCTGCCATGCTGTACTAGGGGAAGGGATACGAATTAAGTGACACTCGTCAGATACTAAATAAATATTTATTGCGATTTATGGCGATTGTCTAGTGATATTTCCTAGATAACCGATATGGTTAAGAAATAGAAGCGATCGCATCCCTGGAAGTTTTGAGAGATTGGAAGTTTCTTTCTACAACAGTAGATTAAACTGCATTCACCCGGATTCTGTCACCAGCTTTCCCATGCTTTCTTGGCTGATATCTTCTGATACTAATTCCATGTAAAGTTGCGCCAAATAGATTTCGTAGAGACGTTGCACTGCAATGTCTCTACAATCAATATAAGGTTTTTAAGCCTTATGCCCCTATTCTCTTGCACTTTTTTCAACAAAAATAGCCTGAGGTGCTTACAAGATAAGAGTTTTAAAACTATTCATCAGGCTCTAATTGGGGGGCACGCCCGCACAATTTAGTCAGATTCTGCAATTTTTCACTAATTTGTGGCACTAACATATTCGCCTGATAACGCCACTCCCAATTACCTTCAGCTATACTGGGAAAATTCATCCGCGCTTCAGAACCCAAGCCAAAAATATCCTGTAAAGGAATGATAGTTAGATTAGCCACGGAAGTTAAAGCTAGGCGAATTAAATCCCAATGAATGCCATCGGGACTGATGCAACCTAAATACATTAACAGGTTATCTCGTTCATAATCAGAAGCCTCACTAAACCAACCCACAGTTGTATCATTGTCATGGGTTCCAGTATAAATGACACAATTGCGAGGCAAATTAAACGGTAAAAAAGGATTGCCAGGATCGGAACCAAAGGCAAAGTGTAACACCTTCATCCCCGGAAATTCAAACTTGTCCCTCAGTGCCTCTACTTCCGGCGTAATAATACCTAAATCTTCTGCTAATACAGGTAACTTACCCAACTTGTGTTTAATAGTTTCAAACAGCTGCTCCCCTGGTGCTTGAATCCACTCACCATTAATTGCTGTTTCTTCCCCTTGGGGTATAGCCCAATAAGCCTCAAAACCCCGGAAATGATCGATACGAATAATATCTACATAGTCCAGCATTGCCTCAAAGCGTTGTATCCACCATTGGAAATCCCGTTTTTGCAACTCTTCCCAATCGTACACAGGATTTCCCCATAGTTGACCAGTGGCACTAAAATAATCTGGCGGTACTCCTGCCATGAGGGAAACTTCTCCGGTTTCTTCATCCAAGCAAAATATATCTGGATGCGCCCAAACATCAGCACTATCATGGGCTACGTAAATGGGAATATCACCAATAATATGAACCCCAGATTCATTGGCATATTCTTTTAATTCTGACCATTGACGGAAAAACTCGTACTGGAGAAACTTATGGTAAAACAGTTCCTTGACTCGCTGCAACTTTGCTGCTTCTATGGCTTGGGGTTGGCGTTGTGCTAATTCTGGTTCCCACTGATGCCAACTAGCACTGTGCTGATGATCCTTGAGTGTCATAAACAAGGCATAATCATCCAACCAATAAGCTTTACTCTGACAAAATTCTGCAAATGCCTGTTGTTGTTCCGGTGTAGCCTCCCTTCTAAAGTAATCACAAGCTTTTTGTAGCAGGGGCATTTTTGTCTTGACAACTAGCTCGTAATCTACCTTATCCCCAGGAAATTCTGGTAAATTAGCAAAATCCGCCTCTGTTAACAAGCCCTCATCTTGCAGCTTTTCTGGGCTAATCAGCAAGGGATTACCTGCCATCGCTGAGTAACACATATAGGGGGAATTACCGAAACCCGTTGGTCCTAATGGTAATACTTGCCAAAATTGTTGGTAACTTTCCTTGAGAAAATCTATAAATTGGTAGGCATTCGCTCCCAAATCTCCAATGCCAAAGCGACTGGGAAAACTGGTGGGATGTAATAAAATACCACTGGCTCTAGTAGAAGGCATAGTTAACCTGAACTATAGTAGTAATTTCCCATCGAATTTAGCATGGAATAGTCAAACAATTTTGGATTTTAGATTTTAGATCTTAGATTATTTAATATGATGAATATGTGTGTAGATATAGTTTAAATTGTTGCAATATATTATCTGTTGCCTAATTTTTGTAAATCTATCAAAAATAACATGGGAGGGTGAGAACCCCTGAGTTGCTAAACAGGGGATGAAACCCGTTCGCATTGAGGTTTATCCCTTTGTTTTTCTTAAATCTACCATTACTACAAAATGTAGTATGATTTTGTAGGAGGTAATGAACGGTGTTAACTTTAACTTACGAATACAAAGCCAAGCCTACTCAAGAGCAGATTAACCTGATTGAACATACATTAGATGTGTGTCGTCAAGTCTGGAACTTTGCTCTAGGTGAACGTAAAGATTGGATCAAGCTCTCGTAAGTCTGGTGTTAATGCTTGTTCTTTAATCTCCGAGTACATCATTCCAGTAGATGCACCATACCCAAACTACAATACTCAGAGTACGTCAAGTAAGTGAAGTATTGGTGATGGTTAATAGAAATCCTGCCCCCACTGTTGATATCATTATTGAACTAATCGATCGCCCCTATCGACCGATTATTTTAATTGAACGCCATTATGAACCCTTGGGTTGGGCGATTCCCGGTGGTTTCGTAGATTATGGGGAATCCATAGAGACAGCAGCAAAACGAGAAGCCTTGGAAGAAACTGGCTTACAGATAGAACTAATTGAACAATTTTTGGTATATTCTGACCCCAAGCGGGATGCACGTCAGCACACCATCAGTATGGTGTTTCTAGCTACAGCCACTAGGGAACCTGTGGCGGGAGATGATGCGAAGGATGTAGGTATTTTTGAACCTTGGCGCGTACCGACTAATTTATGTTTTGACCATGACCGGATTTTGCGGGATTATTGGCAATATCGCCATTATGGGATTCGTCCCAGGTTAGGTTAGAAGGGGAAATATGGAGAAACAAATTATTCGCACAGATAATGCACCCGCACCAGTAGGTCCTTACAATCAAGCGATCGCAGCTACTGGTACAATGGTTTTTGTAGCCGGACAAATTGCCCTAGATGCCAGTACGGGAACTATTGTTGGCGAGGGAGATGTCACCAAGCAAACTCAACAAGTAATGACAAATTTACAGGCAATCCTGACGGCTGCGGGAGCTAGTTTTGACCAAGTAGTCAGGACTACGGTTTTTCTGGCGGATATGAATGATTTCGCCGCCGTGAATGGCATTTACGCCCAATATTTTAACGAAGACACAGCACCCGCTCGCGCTTGCGTACAGGTATCCCGTTTACCTAAAGATGTGTTAGTGGAAATTGATTGTATCGCTGTAATTTAATTAGGGCTTGCTGCAAAAGTCATGATTGTGGGGGTAGGGAAGAGGGAACAGGGAACAGGCAACAGGGAACAGGCAACGGTGAAGATTTTTGTCCGTTGCCTTGAATTACCAAACAAATTCACTCACACCAGTTGTATTAACTGTTTGATTCGCTATGGTAACTTCCTCAACCGAGTGTTGCTGGGAGTTACTATCTTGGGTATCAAAATGCTTATCTACTAGGGCAGGAATTTCTTGTGCTTGAATGCGTTTGTAACGAGTTTTATCTGGCATAACTAGGTTTGGTCCAGCCTTGCAGCTTTTCATGCAACCAGTACCCTTAATTATCACATTATCCTCTAAACCGCGATCGCTAATTGTTGCTTGCAAAGCCTGACAGACTTGTTTACCCCCCCGCTTCATACAATCAGACTTTTGACACACCAAAATCGTCGCCTTCGCCTTTGCTGGTTTGGGCTTGACTTCATTCGCTGAGGAGAAGCGAACAGGAAGACGAGAAGAAGGAGACACCCTTTCCCATACATTGTCATGACTAGCTGACTCTGGGAGCGTCACCCGTTGAGCTTTGAATTTCCACTCCCCAGTTTTGTAATTCAATTTTTTCTGACCATAGATTTTTAAAGGAGTGCCTGTTGGTAAGAACCAGTTAAAGTTTATTCGTAAATGTTTGTCTAACTTTACATATATCTCCCCTTCAACAGTTGCTATTCGCAACCCTTTTAATTTGTAGCCATCCTTGATCGCAAAATCAATTAAACGCCCTTCCACAATAAATGCTGATACTTCGGAGCTGCGGGAATCACTCATGAATTTAGACATATTTTCTACTCATATAAGTTCTTAAAAATCGCAGCACCAGCATTTTTCTAGCACCGCAACCATTTCTTGGCGAGAAGCACTAACGTGTCTAATTACACTCCATAGTTGCACTAACGCCATCGGATTACTAATCTCCACCGTTAATGGTTGATTTGTGCTACAGAAACAAGGAATTTCCAGTTCCTGCAACCGTTGATAAACAGTCCAACGATCCAACCAACCTACATTAACTACTTGCTGTCCCTCTACTTGTTCCAGATTTACCTCCAAAGTGCAATAAAATCGCAGTAACAAAAGAATTTTTCCCGGATTATAGGGTGTTAGATGATAAGTTTTTCTTTCTACTAGCATACATTAAGTGCAAACTTTTCTCAACAAAATTTGAAAAAAAAATAAATTTCCTTCACATCTGACTCAGCTAAATCCATCTTTCTATCCGGGTGATGGTTGTTAGTTGTTAGTTGTTAGTTGTTAGTTGTTAGTTGTTAGTTGATGGTTGACAGCTGACAGTCTTTAATTCATCACTCCCTCACTCTGGGCAGGGAAACCCCGCCCCTACTCCCTCACTCCCTCACTCCCTCACTCCCTCACTCCTTCACTCCTTCACTCCCTCACTCCTTCCCTTTTTTGGCAACAACGATAAATTATTGCGAAAGAATAATATACATGAATTTTTATGAAGTAGTTATAGTGAAAAAATCCCAGTTGTCTGGTAACACTTTATTCGCAAATATTTTTGCATATTGACAAACAATAACTTTGGCAGCATCCCAATTTTTCCCCAATTCCTTGACAGGTTATTGCTACACAAACCAAGTCTGTGCTTTGTACCGGGGCTTCTTAGAATCAAAAAAATAGATAAAAATTATACCAATTAAAAAAAGAAAAAACATATAATTAATTATGAGGAATAAGGTTATCTTCCTCCTATAGTGGGAACTTTTATAAATATTTTTTTGCTTGGTATTTTAATGCCATTAAATTGATTTGATAAAGATGATTCATCAACTAAATCATTAAGAAAATATAAGTTTTTCACCACAAGTATTTGATCACATTGCCTTGATTTGAGTATGATTTATTATACTTACTTTCAAGTAAATGCCTTATTTTCTCAATAAGCTGGGCAAAATAACCGAGATGATTCAGTTTTTACTTGCGAGAAAATGTCAAAATTATACTCCGAACCCGATTAACAAGGATAGATTTTTAATTTTTTCAGGTGCTAAGATATAAAAGCCAAATAGTTAATAGCTAATGGTCTTAATTGAGAGGGATAACAGATATGTCTGAAGTACAAACTTTAATACACAATTTTGGTGAAGTTTATGACAATCCAATCTTATTGGATCGCAGTGTAACTGCGCCTGTGTGTGAAGGATTTAACATCGTATTAGCTAGTTTCCAGGCACTGTACTTACAATACCAAAAACACCACTTTGTGGTTGAAGGTGCAGAATTTACCTCCCTGCATGACTTTTTTAATGAAAGTTGTCAAGATGTGCAGGATCATATCCATGAAATCGGAGAACGGTTAAATGGATTAGGGGGTGTACCAGTTGCGAGTTTTGCTAAGTTAGCCGAGTTATGTTGCTTTGAACAGGAACCTGATGGTGTTTATTCCTGCCGTCAGATGGTAGAAAATGACCTGAAAGCAGAACAAGCAATTATCAATGTCATCCGTCGTCAAGCTTCCCAAGCAGAAAGTTTAGGTGACAGAGGTACGCGCTATTTATATGAACAGATTCTGTTAAAAACTGAGGAGAGAGCTTACCATTTACATCACTTCTTAGCGAAAGACAGTCTAACTTTAGGTTTTGTACAACCTGCTCATAATTAGTAGTGTGGTCAAATAATTCGTAATTCGTAATTCGTAATTATGAATTATAGTGACTAAGGTGAAATTGATAAGGGTTATACCGTCAAATTAAGGTAATTTTTGCATACCTCTTCTACATCAAAATTGGAAAAAGGCAGAGATGAGTTGTTCTAATACTCTCTGCCTTTTTTATATAAAATTACAATCCTATTTTTTACTAAATACATATCTTGTACCTTCTCAATAATGGTAAAGTGGGCTGTAGGTGGGTTACGAAATAATTATAAATTATAAATTATAAATTCCTCCTGAACGTGCGTTTTCGAGCTTAACCGAATAGTATTGAGATTCCTCCCTCTTTCTCATCTCTCTGTGTTCTCTGTGTTCTCTGCGGTTTATTTATTGGGATAATTTATTGCGTTAAAATCCCTAAAAATAAATCTTAATACCAGTAAATTACTAGATAACAAGGTAATAAAATAAACTAAATTTCACAGATTTTACTTGCATATTTACAGAAAAGATTGGCAGTTCACAAACCAGTAAATTGAGAGAAGTCGATCGCAAATCGCCTAAGAAGTGGTGAAAGAATCTTAATTAACGTGGGGTCTGGGGAGCAGTAAGTCCCCCGCCATAATCGCTCTTATTTGGCGGTGGAATACACGGACTTACACCATAATCTTTAATTTGGTGTGGGAGGATGTCACAATAATCAGGACTGCTATTTCTCTACTGCAAAGCAACGCATATGCCTCGTCGTGATGATATCAAAAAAATTCTCCTCCTGGGTTCTGGTCCAATTATCATTGGACAAGCCTGCGAATTTGACTATTCGGGAACCCAAGCTTGTAAAGCCCTCAGGGAAGAGGGTTATGAGGTAGTTTTAGTTAATTCCAATCCGGCGACAATTATGACGGATCCGGAAACCGCCAACCGCACTTATATTGAACCATTGACCCCAGAATTGGTAGCCAAGGTGGTGGAAAAGGAACGTCCTGATGCCTTACTTCCTACCATGGGAGGACAAACGGCATTGAATATTGCTGTGGCATTGGCAAAAAATGGCACACTAACTAAGTATGGAGTTGAGTTAATTGGTGCTAAGTTGCCAGCTATTGAGAAAGCTGAAGACCGAAAACTATTTAACGAAGCGATGGACAAAATAGGGGTGAAGGTGTGTCCCAGTGGTACGGCTTCATCCTTGCAAGAAGCAAGAGCGATCGCTGATAATATTGGTACTTATCCTCTGATTATCCGTCCGGCTTTTACTATGGGTGGTACCGGTGGGGGTATTGCTTACAATGAAGAAGAATTTGCGTCAATGGCACAAGCAGGGATTGATGCTTCTCCCGTATCCCAAATTCTGATTGACCAATCTTTGCTAGGTTGGAAGGAGTATGAATTAGAGGTAATGCGAGATTTGGCGGATAATGTGGTAATTATCTGCTCCATTGAAAATTTAGACCCGATGGGTATCCATACCGGGGACTCCATTACCGTGGCTCCTGCCCAAACCCTCACCGATAAGGAATACCAACGGCTGCGAGATATGGCAATTAAGATTATCCGCGAAATTGGGGTGGAAACTGGGGGTTCTAATATTCAGTTTGCGGTGAATCCGGTGAATGGGGATGTGGTTGTAATTGAGATGAACCCCAGGGTTTCCCGTAGTTCTGCTTTAGCATCCAAAGCCACTGGTTTCCCCATTGCGAAAATGGCGGCAAAATTGGCGGTGGGTTATACCCTGGATGAAATTAAGAATGATATTACTAAGAAAACCCCCGCTTCCTTTGAGCCAACCATTGATTATGTAGTTACCAAAATTCCCCGGTTCGCCTTTGAGAAGTTCCCCGGTTCCGAATCTGGCTTAACTACCCAAATGAAATCTGTGGGGGAAGCCATGGCCATTGGACGGACATTTAATGAGTCTTTTCAAAAAGCCATGCGTTCCTTGGAAACAGGCAGAGCCGGTTGGGGATGCGACATGAAGGAAAAGTTACCCAGTGGGGAGCAAATCCGCGCCCAACTGCGGACACCAAACCCAGACAGGATTTTCGCTGTCCGTCATGCCATGAAACTGGGAATTAGTCAGGCAGAAATTTATGAATTAACCGCCATTGACCCCTGGTTCCTGGATAAAATGGAACAACTGCTAGAAGTGGAAAAGTTGCTCAAACGTACTCCCTTAGAGCAGTTGACAAAAGAGCGGATGTATGGTGTAAAAAGGGAAGGATTTAGCGATCGCCAAATTGCTTATGCCACGAAAACTACCGAGGATGAAGTGAGGGCTTATCGCCAGCAATTAGGAGTCATCCCGGTTTACAAGACAGTGGATACCTGCGCGGCGGAGTTTGAGGCGTTTACCCCCTATTATTACTCCACCTATGAAGAGGAAACGGAGATTCTTCCCAGCGAGAAACCCAAGGTGATGATTTTGGGGGGAGGACCCAACCGCATAGGACAGGGGATTGAGTTTGATTATTGCTGTTGTCATGCCTCCTATGCCTTGAAGGATGGGGGTTACGAGACAATTATGGTCAATTCTAACCCAGAGACAGTTTCCACAGACTACGATACTAGCGATCGCCTCTATTTTGAACCCCTCACCAAGGAAGATGTACTCAACATCATTGAGGCAGAAAACCCCGTAGGTATTATAGTCCAGTTTGGCGGACAAACCCCCTTAAAGTTGGCAGTACCATTGCAGGAATATCTGCAAAAGACAGCTGCCCACACAGGTATTATTACTAAGATTTGGGGAACCACCCCCGACTCCATTGATACCGCCGAAGATCGGGAAAGATTTGAGAAGATTCTCGAAGAACTGAATATAGCTCAACCCCCCAATGGTATTGCCCGTACCTATGAAGATGCCTTAATTGTGGCGCGACGCATTGGTTATCCCGTGGTGGTACGTCCTAGCTACGTATTAGGGGGTAGGGCAATGGAGATCGTCTACTCAGACACTGAGTTAGAACGTTACATGACCTTTGCCGTACAGGTAGAACCCGATCATCCCATTCTCATTGATAAATTTTTAGAGAATGCCATTGAAGTAGATGTAGATGCGATCGCGGATGCCACAGGGCAAGTAGTGATTGGTGGCATTATGGAACACATTGAGCAAGCGGGAATCCACTCAGGTGACTCAGCTTGTTCCCTACCTTCCATTTCTTTGTCGCAAGCCATCCTTGAGCAAATTCGTCAATGGACAACAGATTTGGCAAAAGCCTTAAATGTCATCGGTTTAATGAACATCCAATTCGCCGTTGCCAATGCCCAAAGCTATACTCCTCAAGTCTATATATTAGAAGCCAATCCCCGCGCTTCTCGCACAGTACCCTTTGTATCTAAAGCCACAGGAGTCCCCCTCGCTAAATTAGCCTCCCTAATCATGTCCGGTAAAACCTTAGAAGAACTTGGTTTTACCCAGGAAGTAATTCCATCCCACATTGCCGTTAAAGAAGCCGTACTACCCTTCAATAAATTCCCCGGAACAGATACCATCCTCGGCCCAGAAATGCGTTCTACAGGGGAAGTAATGGGGATAGACAGGGATTTTGGTCGTGCCTTTGCCAAAGCGGAAATGGGAGCAGGAGAGCAATTACCATTAACAGGTACGGTATTTGTCTCCATGAACGAGCGGGATAAACAAGCTGCTGTACCCGTAGTCAAGGAATTTATCGCTCTTGGTTTTACCGTCATGGCTACCGATGGAACCCGTCGCGTCCTTCAGGAAAATGGATTAGAAGTTGAACTCGTGCTGAAATTACATGAGGGTCGTCCCCATGTATTGGATGCAATCAAGAATCGTAAAATTCAGTTAATTGTCAATACTCCATCTGGGGAGGAAGCTCAAACCGATGCTCGGCTAATTCGTCGCACAGCCTTGACATACAAAATCCCCATTATTACCACCATCGCCGGAGCAAAAGCCACCGTTGCTGCTATTCGTTCCCTGCAAAACACCACCTTGGATGTCAAAATTATTCAGGAGTATTGTATGGTTTAAAAGTAAATTTACTGATTGTAAATAAGTTTCATTAGTTCTAACAGATCCCCGACTTCTGAAGAAATATCCGCACATGGTAGCGATTCCTAGGATAGAAGTCGGGGATCGCTCACACCTACGACTCGTAAAAATTAATGCAGCGCACCACTAGTAAAGCGATTTCCTTCTGACTGAATAGCTTCGCTTACCCCATTGCCAACGTTAGAATAAATGCTATGTAGATAACCATCTTAATTCCCAGCCATGTCCCTAGCCAAAGAATTAGACGTTTCCCAAGACATCACCCCAGATGTTATATTTCCTCCTGGTGATTTATATAGTGATGAGCCTCCCTTGGAAACGGAACTACATCTAGAGCAAATAATGCTCTTACTTAAATGTCTAAAATGGTTGTGGCGAGACAGAAATGATTTCTATGCTGCTGGTAATTTAACTATTTATTATAGCCCCCATCAAAGCAAATCATCAGATTTCCGGGGACCAGATTTTTTTGTGGTACTAGACACCGAACGCAAAGTTCGTAAAAGTTGGGTAGTTTGGGAAGAAAATGGTAAATATCCCAACTTAATTTTAGAAATTCTTTCAGAATCAACAGCTAATACAGATAGAGAATTAAAGAAAAAAATTTACCAAGATACTTTTCGTACCCCTGATTATTTTTGGTTTGACCCCTATAGCTTAGAATTTGCTGGATTTCATTTGGTAGATGGTCAATATCAGCCTTTAGAACCTAATAATCAAGGGCATTTGTGGAGTCAACAGCTAGGATTATATCTGGGAATTTACGATGGTTTATTGCGATTTTTTACACCAGAAGGTAAGTTAGTTCCCACACCAGAAGAAGTTGCAGAAAAATTAGCTGCTAAGTTGCGAGAATTAAATATCGATCCAGAGGAAATTTGAACAGCCGGACAACTGTTTGGTTGCACAATCCACCAAGCTAATGGTAACTTAAATGACTCATGCTTTACCTAAATCTATAACTTACGAAGAATTTGTCAAGTGGTATCCTAATACTGATTTAATAAATGATCGCAACACATACCCTGGTAGAGACGTAGCATTGCTATTGATCCCATTTACTGGTAATAACTTAATCGTTTCTCCTAGCTTACCCCAACTCAATTTAATCGGCTTTGTAATAAAATATTTGCGATCGCATGATTTATACAAAACAAGCATTAAAAATAATACATCAAAACATTGCCACTAATCCCCCAGGTTGGAACAAAGATTTTATTATAACCTCCTATAGGGTAGGGAAACCCCACCCCCTACTTCATCACTCCCACATCTCCCTCACTCTTTCCTCCCAAAACACTCGAAAGAAAAAATAAAGCCTGACAAATCCCAACGAAATTACATTTATGATTGAGTTATGTAAACAAAACTGAGAAAAAGCAACTTGCCAGTCATGACAATATAGTCCTCTCTATAATGACCATAATCCCTTCTACATGAGGGAAATTCTCAAAAATCTATCTCTAGATTAGTAGGCAGACAAAAATCATAAATGTTACAATTATTAAATATTTACATAAGAAATTTGAATATTATCCTTTGATATCTAACTCAGGATACTTGCAAAACCAGTCAAATAACTATAAATTCTATTTTTTATCAATTAAAAATCTAATTTGATTATCATTCACTGGCAAACTGGATATCCATAAAGATGACTAATTACAAACAGGATTGCTCCCTAGATTGGTGATTAACCAATAGCAGCCTCCTTAGATGAAATACCCGATCGCTAAACTTATCATTATTCCAAGAGTCGCACTATGAAGACCGTGAATACACCTACAGACCTCGTGCGGACTTATCTGCGTGAGATAGGTCGAGTACCACTTTTAACCCATGAGGAAGAAATTCAATATGGTAAGCAGGTGCAAAAGGCAACTGCATTGTATGAAACCAAGGAATCTCTTGCCAATGAGTTGGGACATGAACCAAGTTGGGAAGAATGGTCACAAGCGGCTAAATTAGAAGTAACGGAATTAAAACGAGCGATCGCTGATGGTGAAATAGCCAAGCGTAAAATGGTAGAAGCCAATTTGCGGCTAGTGGTATCAGTGGCGAAAAAATACATCAAGCGTAACGTCGATTTGCTGGATTTAATTCAGGAAGGTAGTATTGGTATGCAGCGGGGTGTGGAAAAATTTGACCCCAGCAAAGGCTATCGATTTTCTACCTACGCTTACTGGTGGATACGTCAAGCTATTACTAGAGCGATCGCAGAAAAAGGTAGAACCATTCGCCTACCAATTCATATTACCGAGAAATTAAACAAAATCAAAAAAGCCCAACGTCAAATGTCCCAGAATTTGGGGCGCGCTCCCAGTATGGCTGAGTTAGCAACAGAATTATCATTGACTCCCCAGCAAGTGAGGGAGTATTTGGAGAAGTCCAGGGTTCCATTATCCTTAGACTTGAGGCTGGGAGATAATTATGACACCGAGTTAGGGGAAATGTTAGAAGATCCCAACTCTTCCCCTGAAGACTTCGCCATCCAGTCGTCCTTATCTAATGAAGTAGAACGCTTAATGGATAAGCTGACACCCCAACAGAAAGAAGTTTTATCTCTGCGCTATGGTTTGAGTGATGGACAACCCCTAACCCTGGCAAAAATAGGTGAAATTCTCAATATTAGCCGGGAGCGCGTGCGACAAATTGAGCGAGAAGCCTTAAAAAAGCTGCGGAGAACCCAGTCTAGTATGAATGAATATTTGGCTAGTTAGTAATGAGCGATCGCTTCCTGTACCAATCTTAAACCATTTGTGATCAACAAGATCCCCGACTTTTCCAAAAAGTCGGGGATCTGCGTATTTACAAATACAACGCAAAATATAGCACTACGCATATACGTTAGCATATTTCTAAATCCGGAAACCCTATAACCTATTTCTAAGCTGTTCGTTGATTGTACATTTTGTTACATAGATTGATTTTTTAACGCCCACCTACTTATCTTTAAGGAATATCACTGATGGTAGATGTATATAGTAGATATATATAAAAGTAGCCATCATAATGTTTATTGACTTGAATATGTGATTTTTCCTTCTCCTCTCTCCAAATACCTTCCAGGTAAATAAATTAACTGAATAGTAACATATTTAACTAAATGGAAAAACCCTTTAAAATTGCCACTTCAAACGGACTAACGGCATCTGCTATTCGAGTTAAGTCCCCAAAGGAGTTGTCCACTGCTATGGGCAAACTAGAACTTCACAGTCCGCGTCCCGTCCTAGTAGTTGTAGGTGGTGCAGGTAAGATGAGCGAGGCTGATTTAAGCCGTCTGCGCTCGTTATTTGTAAAAGTGCTGGCTCCGGTGGCTGAAGAACTAGGTGCGTCTGTTGTGGATGGCGGCACTGATTTTGGTGTGATGCAGATGATGGGTCAAGCTCGTGCCGAGATATCAGCCACATTTCCCTTGATTGGTGTAACTCCAGTTGGAAAGGTAGCTCTTCCCAATCAAATCCCCCCTGAAGAGGTTGCAGCATTGGAGCCGCATCACAGTCATTTTGTGCTAATTCCTGGCTCTAACTGGGGTGATGAATCGCCTTGGTTGGCTGATGTCACAACTGTACTGGCAAACGGTGCGCCATCGGTCGCAGTGCTAGTTAACGGTGGGGAGATTTCCAAGAAGGATGTGTCAGAGAATCTAAAAGCGAATCGACCAGTACTTGCTGTTGCTGGGACTGGACGATTTGCTGATACACTGACAGCGGCACTGCGTGGGGAAGCTAGCGATCACCAAGCAAAGGAGTTAGTTGCTTCTGGGCTGGTGCAAGCAATTGACCTCAAGGAGAGTTTTGATATCCTAACTCAATTGATTAAAGAGATGCTTTCTGCTCAAAAGTTAACGCTCTTGGAACTTATCTAGGAATTGACACTCTGCGGGCTAAAGCCGCGCAGATTCTTCAATCATCCTAGCAGTTTGCTCTACTAGGGTTGCCCCAAGTAGAGTAGTGACTGCTACTCCTGAAGCATTACTTCGCCTCTGCGTTGAAGGTAGCTTGCCGTGCAAGATTTAAAATGTTCAATGCTGCATTGTGATCTCTTTGTGAAGTACATCCACATCTACAAATATACGTCCTAACTGACAATGATTTCTTGACAGTTTCACCTGCACATCGCGTAACTATTAGTTAAAAATAAAAATCTTAAGAAAGGTTGGTCACCCGATGAACTCATAACCTATCCTCAGTCATTACGTTTAACTATCCAGAGGGTGTGTTCTCTAGATATAGCTTTTTCAGCTTGGGCAACAAAATTTGATAATTTCTCATCTAACGTAATATGATCACCTAAACTTTCAATAAACCCTAACTCCTGAGCAGCAAGGGCATAGGATTGACTTAGGTCTTGGTGTCGCTTAATCTGTAACCAAGATAAAAAAGCCGTAGCTAGACCGGCAAAAAAGCCAGTACCATTCACAGGAAGTTTGGGAGGTATTGCGTGTAAAATAGCGGCTATAATTGAAAGTGCTTGGCAAACTATAATGGCGTTAAACCATTTGTTTCTTGCTTTGCGGTTGTAGGTAGCTTTTGTACTATACCAATTACGCTGCTTCTTGATCCGATGTTCAAGATAGATATTTCGGCGTTCACTGACAGATAGCGCTCTTATCTCTCTCATTTTTTCACTTATTTGCGGCATAGTGGAGACATCGGTGCTTAATTCTGAGGCAATGTCTTGCTTTTGTCTTAAAACTTTGTTGATTTCCTCAATAAATGTTTCATCCAATTCTTGGTCATTTAAAAAAGAAGCAAATGGTTCAGACCCTATCATATAACGCCATGAAAGACTTTTGATAGACTCAGCTACAGCACGTGCGCTAAACCAAATCCGTTCAAGCTTGGATGAAGAAAGTTCAGCTGTGATAAATACACCCACAGTTGCCAAGAACGCGCCGAGAATAGCTAAATAGTCAAGACCCTGACTATTTGAGTCAGGACCCTGACTCCAAGAAGACATTATGGCACTAACAACCAGAATTGCTAAATCTGATTTGACAAGAAGTAGGTACTTTTTTTGTGCTGATAAAGAAGCTTGGTCTGCGGCGTTGAATAGAGCAGGAAAATCTGTGTTTTTAATAGACTTAATATATTTAGTTTGAATCATTTTTCAGTTAACAAGTTTATACATTTCATACTTTCAATCAGCAACGCCTCAAACGAAGTCATTAGCTTTATACCTTTCCTTTGGTAATCATCACTTTTAACCGGATCTAAGAACAGTATTTTTGATGGTGCTAAAGTTAACGTGTAAATATTATCATTCCTGATTTGTTCTATCAAGCTACTAAAATCATCTAGATGAGAATTAATAGAAGGGGTCACAATGCACGGGTGACTAGGGTTAGTTTTAGCTCTGATGGTAAGACTCTTGCCTCAGCTAGTGATGACAAAACGGTGATTCTATGGAATTTAGCAGATTTAAAATTAGACAAGCTAATCCAGGATGCTAGTACCGCTGCGCGGAAGTCAAAAGTCAAAAGTCAAAAGTCAAAAGTATTGTGTTCTCTAGCTTTGACGTTTTATAAACCGTTGCTGTATTTCCGCCGACTTGTACTAGTGTTCAAGTGGAGGATTATCTGAAGCACAATGCCCCAGAAAGCGATCGCAACCTCTGTAAAGACATCAACAGTAAATAGGGTTGAAATTTTTGCGATCGCTGACCTAAAAATTATGTTTTATACTCGATTATCAGGTAAGATTATCAGTATAATTACTTGTTAACAAATAAACCATAAATTTAATTTGTTAGGAACGGGGTAGCAGTTGATGACTAGCTTTTTCGATGCTTTCATCTCTTATGGACGAGCTGACAGTAAAGAGTTTGCAACCAAACTTCAAGCTCACTTGCACGCACAAGATTTCAGGGTGTGGTTTGACTTTAATGACATCCCTCTAGGGGTAGATTTTCAGAATCAAATTGATGATGGTATCGAAAAGGCATGTCATTTCCTGTTTATCATTGCACCACATTCGGTAAATTCGCCCTATTGTGGCAAAGAAATTGAGTTAGCGATTAAGCATAATAAACGGATTATTCCTTTATTACATGTTGAGCAAATCAGTCGGGAAACTTGGCAACAAAGAAACCCGAATGGGACGGATCAGGAGTGGGAAAGATATAAAAATAAAGGTAAACATACCTCTTTTCAAAATATGCACCCGACCATTGGTAAGATTAATTGGGTGTATTTTCGAGAGGGAATTGATGATTTTGATAAGTCTTTGGCGGGATTAATTGCATTATTAAAACATCATGACGATTATGTCGAAAACCATACTCATCTTTTAACCAAAGCCTTAGAATGGGAGAGGAATCAAAAGCAAACGAGATACTTGTTAACTGGGGAAGAGAAACAACAAGCAGAAGCTTGGTTAAAAATCCGCTTTCAAGATGAACAAGCACCTTGTTTTCCCAGTGATTTGCATTGCGAATACATCACCGAAAGTATCAAGAATGCTAATAACTTGATGACTCAGGTGTTCCTCTCCTATGCTGATGAGGATAGGGAGACGATGGAGAAGATTCGCAGGAGTTTGAGACGAGAGGGGATTACGGTTTGGACGAATACCACAGATATTCAAACTGGGGAAGCATTTGCAGCAGCGATTAACCGAGGAATTGAACAAGCGGATAATCTGGTTTATTTGCTTTCTCCTGACTCAGTAAAGTCTACTTTCTGTCAGCAAGAATTAGATTTAGCTGTGTCGCTGAATAAGCGGATTATTCCCATATTGGTACGAGAAACCCAGGAAATGCAGTTGCCCTCAGTGCTGCGGTGTTTGCATTATATCGACCTTACGGACAATCTCAAGGAAGACGATTATCTCGTCGATGAAAGCCAATTATTGAATATCTTATATCAGGATGCAGCTTATTACAACGAGCATAAAATTCTATTGACTAAAGCGCTGAAGTGGCAGCAGCAACAAAATAATCCTACCATTCTCTTGCGGGGGTATAATTTACGGAGTGCCGAAACTTGGTTGAAACTGGCACAGAAAAGGGTACAGCATCCACCCACACAGTTACAATCAGAATTTATTAATGAAAGTCTCCGGCAACCACCATTAGAGTCGTTGGATGTGTTTATTTCCTATTCTCGCGCTGACTCGGATTTGGCGAGAAAGCTAAATGATAGCTTACAGATACAGGGAAAAACGACTTGGTTTGACCAGGAAAGTATTGCATCGGGGAGTGATTTTCAGCAGGAGATTTATCAAGGAATTAATGCCTGTGATAACTTTCTATTTATTCTCTCACCAAGGTCAGTAAATTCCCCTTACTGTAAGGATGAGGTGGAGTATGCTGCTTCTTTGAATAAACGCTTTGTGACAGTGCTACATCGGGAAGTAAATACAGCAGATTTGCATCCGGAATTGGCGAAGGTGCAATGGATTGATTTTAATGGTCATGAAGGGGATTTTAATGCCAATTTTAATCAATTGGTGAGAACCTTAGATACTGATAGAGAACATGTCCGCAGTCATAGCAAATGGTTGCATCGGGCATTGGAGTGGGAGTATAAAGATAAAAGTGATGACTTATTGTTGCGGGGTAGTGAATTTTTAATTGCTCAAAATTGGTTACAGGAAACGGAAGAACAAAAGAAAAAACCTACCGCAACTTCTCTTCAAAAGGCATTTATTGAAGCGAGTCAAAATGCCATTAAAATGGTAGAAGAATCAGAAAAACGCCGACAAGCCCAAATGCTGCGTTTACAGGAGGAGAAGACAAAAGAAGCTGAAGCAAGACTCGCAGAACAGAAAAAAAATGCTAGGCGACAAAAGTTCTCTCTTGTTATTATCAGTATAGGATTCGTAGCTGCTGTTGCCTTTGCTGGGGTTGCTGTAAAGCGGACTCAAGAAGCCGAATATGCTCAGAAACAAGCCGAATATGCTCAGAAACAAGCCGAATATGCTCAGAAACAAGCCGAACATGCTCAAAAAGCTCAACTTAATTCCTTAAGTCAATTTTCATTGCTACTCTCCCAGGAAAATGTCAAGTTTGATGCCCTGCTTGAAGCTATTAAGGCAGAGAACCTACGTAAAAAATTTGGGATAGATACACCCAAAACTAAAAATTTAATTTCGACAGTCTTGCATCAGGCAGTTGATGGGGAAGGATTTAGAGAGCACAATCGGCTGAATAAGCATAAAAGTACGGTCAACAGCATCGCCTTCAGCCCTGACGGTAAGACCATTGCTTCTGCCAGTGATGACAATACCATCAAACTCTGGAATCTTCAAGAAGGGAAAGAACTCAAAACCCTCAGAGGGCATAAAGATGTGGTTTCCAGCGTCGCCTTCACCCCTGACGGTAAGACCATTGCTTCTGCCAGTAATGACAAAACCATCAAACTCTGGAACCTCCAAGGTCAACTACTCAAAACCCTCAAGGGGCATACAGATGTGGTTTCCAGCGTCGCCTTCACCCCTGATGGCAAGACAATTGCTTCTGTCAGTAATGACAATACCATCAAATTCTGGAATCTTCAAGAAGGGAAAGAATTCAAAACCCTCAAGGGGAAGGAAAATTATGTCAACAGCGTCGCCTTCAGCCCTGACGGCAAGATTATTGCTGCTGCTAGTGATGATAATACCATCAAACTTTGGAATCTTCAAGGTAAAGAACTGAAGACGGACTTTCGGAGAACCGTCTTTGGGCATAGAAGTGTGGTCAACACCATCACCTTTAGCCCTGACAGCAAGATCATTGCTTCTGCCAGTGATGACAATACCATCAAACTCTGGAACCTCCAAGGTCGAGTACTCAAAACCCTTCCTTCGGAACGCTACGCGAACAAGGGGCATGAAGATGATGTCATAAGCGTCGCCTTCAGCCCTGACGGCAAGACCATTGCCTCTGCCAGTAGGGACAATACCATTAAACTGTGGAACCTCCAAGGTCAAGTACTCACAACCCTCTTTGGGCATGAAAATACAGTCAACAGCGTCGCCTTTAGCCCTGACGGCAAAACTATTGCTTCTGCCAGTAGAGACAATACTATCAAAATCTGGAACAAGCAAGGTAGAGAAGCGAAAACTCTCAAGAGGCATAAAGATGCGGTAAACAGCGTCGCCTTCAGCCCTGATGGCAAGACCATTGCCTCTGCCAGTAGAGACAATACTATCAAACTCTGGAACCTCCAAGGTCAAGTACTCACAACCCTAGGGAAGGGCCATAAAGATGTAGTCAACAGCGTTGTCTTCAGCCCTGATGGCAAAACTATTGCTTCTGCCAGTAGGGACAAGACTATCAAACTCTGGAACCTCCAAGGTCAAGAACTCAAAACCCTTAAGGGTCATGAAGATTGGGTCAGCAGTGTCGCCCTCAGCCCTGATGGCAAAACTATTGCTTCTGCCAGTAAGGACAAGACTATCAAACTCTGGAACCTCCAAGGTCAAGAACTCAAAACCATTAAGGGGCATAAAGATTGGGTCAACAGCATCGCCTTCAGCCCTGATGGCAAAACTATTGCTTCTGCCAGTAGGGACAAGACTATCAAACTCTGGAACCTCCAAGGGCAGGAAACAGAACCGAAAACTCTCAACGGGCATGAAGATTGGGTCAACAGCATCGCCTTCAGCCCTGATGGCAAAACTATTGCTTCTGCCAGTAGGGACAAGACTATCAAACTCTGGAACCTTGAAAGTAAAGAACCAGAACCGAAAACTCTCAAGGGGCATGAAAGTATGGTCTTGGGGGTTGCTTTCAGCCATGACGGCAAGACCATTGCTTCTGCCAGTACTGACAAGACTATCAAATTCTGGAACCTTGAAAATAAACAACCCAAAACTCTCAAGCGGCATCAAAATTATGTCTACAGCGTTGCTTTTAGCCCTGACGGCAAGACTCTTGCTTCTGCCAGTGAGGACAAAACGGTGATTCTATGGAATTTAGCAGATTTAGAGTTCGGCAAGCTAATGCAGGATGCTTGTGCTGTAATGGGAGGCTATCTCAAACATAACGCCCCAACAAGCGATCGCGATCTCTGTAAAAATGTAGGGGGTTAGCATTTCTAAACCCTACTAAAATTTAGTATCTGTAGGGTGCGTTATGACTTTAGTCTAACGCACCAAAACCCTATCTACTGTGACACTATCGTAAGTCCTGAATAATTTAAATTGGTGTAAAGGGAACAGCAAAAAGTAGGGGTTTAGCATTGCTAAACCCCTACTAAAATTTAGACAATCTTAATTAAGATGCAATAACTTCCTGGGGTTTTTCTCCCATAATTTTCAACCAACGATAGTTAGCAGCTAATGCTCCTACAAAGCTTGGATAAACATTATATTTCACCCCAAATTCTTCACATACTTCTGCTAAAATTGGCGCTATTTTCGGATAATGAATATGACAAACATGGGGAAATAAATGATGCACAGTTTGATAATTTAATCCACCAATATACCAATTCAAAAACCAATTGTGGGGTGCAAAATCAACTGTGGTTTTAACTTGAGCAATTGCCCATTCATCATCAACAGTATTTGAATTGGGATTTGGTTCAATGAATTCTGCTGGTTCTAAAACATGAGCCAACATGAAGATATTACAAATTAGCACTCCATAAGACATGTATACAATCAAAAATCCCGTAATTGCCTCAACAGGAGTATAGCCTACTGCCATAGGAATAAACAAAAATATCGCCAGCCAAAGGAATTTACCACCCAGCAAAATCACCATTTCTACTGGTTTGGTAGTAGGAATAGAATGTTCGTGATATTTACGTTTGAAGAGAATCAGATGTACATCTGATACAGACCAATATAATGGTACTATAGCGTAAATAAAAGAAATTAAAATGTGTTGAAATTGATGAAACCATTTATGCTCCATAAATGGAGACATGCGCACCAAACCATCCCCATGGATTTCTACATCATGTTCCAAAATATTAGTGTAAATATGATGTAGAGAATTATGGCGAAACTTCCATAAATAACTAGATAGACCAATTACATCATAAGTTAAACCAAAAACATAATTTACCCATTGCTTACCAGAATAACCTCCATGGTTAGCATCATGACCGACGCTAAAACCAACACCAGCAATGGCAAATCCTAAAATGATGCATCCAACTACTTTCATCCATATTATTGGTGGACCAAAGAGAGTAAAACTCCAAGCAGAAATCACCCATCCAAAAATAATTGCTGTTTTCAAATACATTGCCAAATTATCTCGGGGAGAAATATTTTCAGATTTGAAATAAGCATCAACCCGTTTATTTAACTCTTTCCTAAAACCAATGCTTTTGGCAAAAGTTACTCTCGTTTGTGTCTTGACCATGAAAGGTGTTAATTAAAGAATGTGAATATCTAATTTCTATGCAATCTGAATTTATACAATTGAGTATGCATAATTACAGTGCAGGCTCATTGTACTTCATTGCCGCAGCTAATGAAAAGATTTATTGCAAATGATTGTTTTCCCTAATTAACCCAAATTATGAATACTTATCATTTGTTTCTTAATCTCTAAAATCGCCCATTTCCCTGGACAATATGCTTCACAGTAGTCAAGCTTTCCAGATTAATTAATCCCCGACGATGACCTTTTTGATTAGACATACCCAAAAAGATCGAATCACCCCGTGATGGGTTGCGACTAAAACGCGGGGAAGCATTAATATACGTAGAAGCACTGTTGACACCCAAGGCAAATTGCCGACTCTCTTGATAAGAATCGGTGACAATACAGTCTGCATGACCGCTGCTATAGCGATTAATCGAGTCGATCGCCTCCTCTAAACTATCCACCAGTTTAAAAGCTACTGTCTTGGTTAAATAGGCACTTTCCCATTCTCCATTCTGGACTAGCTGCAACTGGGGAAAAGCTTCTAGAAGTTCGGCATCTCCTTTGATTACAAATCCTTCCTCCTGCAAATGATTGCACAAAATTGCTAAGGAAGAGGGATTTGCTTGTCGATGAACCAATACTTTTTCAATGGCATTTACCGGATCGGGTGCGCTTTCATGGCTATCAATAATTATCCATTGCACCATCTCTAAGCTGCCATTTAGAGACCAATAAAGGTAGCAATTACCCATTGCTGACTTTAAAACCGGACAAGTAGACTGTCGCATCACCTGCTGTACTAAGCTAGAACGTCCGTAGGGAATCACTAAATTTAAATACTCGTCTTGGGTAACTAAATCTCGAATCGAACCCCCATGTTCTTCTGTGATTAATTGTAAGCAACCTACTGGTAAACCTGCTTCAATCACAGCATTGGTGAGTGCATCGGCAATTGCTGCATTAGAATGGCTAGCTTCCGTACTTCCTTTGAGAATCAGACTATTACCTGTTTTAATACATAAACCAGCCGCAATCGCAGCTAATTCCGGAAATGCCTCGTAAACAAAGGCAATCACTCCCAAAGGCATTAATTGCGAGTAAGTCTGGGAGTCCTGCAATTGGTAGTCAGCACTTCTGACTCGTCGCAGGGGATCTGATAACTCCCCTAAGCGCTGGAGAATTTCTACAGTTGACTCCAATCTTTGGGGAGTCAACTTTAGCCAATCCAAAATTAATTCTGGTACAGCCATTTCTCGACTGGCTTCCAGATCCAAGGTATTTGCCTCCAGAATATCGTCAAAGGAGAATTTGAGCGCTTCAGCCATTGCCAGTACAGCACGACTACGTTCTGTTCCCTTTGTTACTCCCAGCTTAAAGGCAGCTTGATCCGCACGTTGGGCGATCGCAATTGTTTCCGGACTATAATCAAAAGCATCTACTGTCATTTGGTTAACGCCTGTAAGTAAGCCAGACCATAAGTGCTGGTAAAATTGCTAATAATACCGCCACTAATGCCCAAGCTATTATACTGGAACCACTTGCCAGTCTGAGTGCTAATGGTAACCATATAATCACTAACACAAAAATAATCCCCAGCGCTACTGGCATGTAGCTTTCTCCTAGCCGAGAATGAGCAACTTGCCAACTAGAACCATTCCAACGCCAAGCTCGTTTGTAGGGATAGGTGCTGGAAAGTTGTTCTAGTACATAACCGTTTTCTTCAACTACAAATATTTGCTGACAGCGATCGCAGCCAAATGCTTCTGTCAGGGTAATGGGAATTAATTGTCCCCGACGACGACAAGGACAAGGATATTCCCGATGGAAGTCTAATTTTTGGGCTTTTTGAGATTGCACAAGCGTTCTAACAATTTCAGCAGTTTCTATTAACAGCTTGCGAGGATTCCATCCCCTCGTAGATGCATCGGAGGTTAATTATTATCCTATAAATTTCCTTTATAGAATTAATAAGTGTGGGTAAGTATTTAGCCTCCAAATACATTTTCCCTCAATTGGGCAGCAAAAATCTGTTTGTGTTCAAAAAATATTCAAGAGTATTAGCCCAACTTAATATAATTATAAAAAAATCTGGGATTTCCAATTATTGTGATCCAAGCTCAACCCACTCTTAGAAAAGCCCAGCTACACCCTTCTACAAAAGAAAATCCCACTCCCATTTTTGAGATTAAGCTCGGTATTGGCTATTAGGGAATACCAATAAATAATTTATCCCATATTGTGTTACAGACATCCTTGCCTGTCCACTGATACAGACAAGGATGACTGTAACACCTTCAAATTTTGTGATGTTTTTTATTTACAAGTCCCTTATATGCTATTGTATAGCAAGCAACTAGCCTTTATTGAAAGCGGGTAACGCGATTCGAACGCGCGACATTCACCTTGGCAAGGTGACGCTCTACCACTGAGCTATACCCGCATCGCAGTGCTAAATATAAATATCTCAAATTCAAAGTGATTTGTCAACTGTTTTTTGGAAATTTTACTTTGGGGAACGGGGAATAGGGAATAGGGAATAGGAACAAAGCAGGAATAACTCAACTCCAGGCTAACTCGTTTCCGGGCTGCTGCCTGGAAATGCATTTAAGGAGGGCTGTTGCCTCCACAAGTGAATAGAAGGCAGAGCCTCCAATGGATGCATTACAAGGTAGAACCTTGTAACGAGGAAACGAGGAAAGGTAGAACTTTGTAACGAGGGACAGGGAATAGGAAATGGGGAACAGGGAATGGAAAACTATAGCGCAATCAGGACTTTTGTGGCACAGGCATCCTTGCCTGTGCCAAAATATGTGTTTATTGGTATTCCCTTAGTTCATAAATTGGTGTAACGCCTTTGTGATGTTATTCTTAGTCTGGGGTAAGATTATCGACATTTGCGCTTTTGAGTGCTGCGGCAGGTAAAGACTGAGAACTCCCAGAGTATGCCTCTCCTAAGTTAGAGCGTAAATTCCGCATTAAGCTAGCCATTTCTAGGGCATTCATGGCATAATCCCAACCGTGATTGCTTTTGATGCCAGCCCTTTCTAAAGCTTGCTGCATGGTGTCTGCTGTCAATACCCCAAATATCACAGGTACGCCAGTTTGAAAGGCAGCAGCAGCAATTCCCTTGGCAACTTCAGATGAAACATAATCAAAATGGGGTGTTTGTCCCCGGATAACTGCACCCAGGCAAATTACGGCATCATAGTGCTGGGAAAGTGCTAACTGTCGAGCCACTAATGGAACTTCAAAACTACCTGGAACCCAGACGTAGTCTACTTGAGAACCTTGGGGATTAATATCTATACCGTGACGTTTTAAGCAATCTTGACACCCTTCTAAAAGCTTGTTGGTAACTAGGTCATTAAATCGACCAATAACCAAGGCAAACCGTAAAGGTTCTGCTTGAGTAAAACTGCCCTCAAAAACTGCCATGACTGCTTCACTTATCAACTATACTTCTTGCAAATATACATTTCTTCTGGAGAAAGTAAAGGATGAAGACCTTCTTGGGAAGGCTGAAGTTCCAAGGATAAAGCTGTATGTACATACTTTATCTTTGCCTTTGGGAGAGGCTATGCTGAACATACTTCATCCTTCATCCTTTTGTTCCTGCTCCTATGCTATTTGCTAGGGTTAGATTGAAGCAGTCGCTTAAACTACGAAAAAGTTTAAGATTCCAACCACAACCACTAAAATAACCCAGGCAATAGAGCCAACCCACAACAGTTTTTTAGATTCAACCCAATTTTGGGGACTGGCATAGGCAACGGGAACCCCGATTACCATGACAAAAGACAACAGAACCAGCCCTAATAAAGCTATTTGGAATATAATTGACATCTTATTGTTCTCCCAATATGGCTACATATATTAAAAATAGGATATTTTACTGTCCACTGTTAACAAATTTTGCTTATTTGTAAGTTATCAGAAAATTTGTCATCTCCCCTCCTGTGTCGGTTGCGTCCCTAGTACAAAGACAAATAACCAATGATAAATGACTATGGACTTAATTTTATGTCATACCACAGCGGACTTTGACGCCCTAGGAGCGGCGGTAGGATTGACACGGTTGCTACCGGGAAGTAAAATCGTCCTCACTGGGGGCGCTCATCCCCCTGTAAGGGACTTTCTGGCTCTGCACCGGGATGA
Source organism: Calothrix sp. MO_192.B10 (assembly GCA_030065055.1). Classification (GTDB taxonomy): domain Bacteria; phylum Cyanobacteriota; class Cyanobacteriia; order Cyanobacteriales; family Nostocaceae; genus Calothrix_A. The sequence continues at coordinate 21,864 of JASJDS010000075.1, read as the reverse complement.
ATACCCTTTAATTGAAAGACGCTCGGTAAATCCCAAAAAAATCCGCTCTTTGATTGTTGTTGATACTCAACAACGGGATCGCTTGGGAAAAGCCTCCCAATGGTTTGATTTACCCCACCTCCAGGAAGTGATTATTTACGATCACCATCTGCAACAAGCTGGTGATATTCCTGTTACCCAATTACATATTTGCCCGGTGGGTGCTACAACAACCATTATTGTTGAGGAATTACAAAAGCAGCAAATTTCCCTCACCCCCGCAGAAGCTACCGCCATGGCTTTGGGAATTCATGTTGATACTGGCTCCCTCACCTATGACCATACCACCCCCCGGGATGCCTTGGCTTTGGCTTGGGTGATGCAACAAGGTGCCAGTTTATCTGTGGTGGCGGAATATGTGGAACCTGGTTTGTCTCCCCAATTACAACAACTCTTAAGTGACGCTATTGACAAATTAAGCTATTTATGCATTAGGGGCTATACTATCGCTTGGGTAACTTTGAGGACTGATGGTTTTGTGACGGGATTATCCAGTCTGGCGTCAGAATTGGTGGAATTAACGGAAATCGATGCTTTAATTTTGGCGAATGAATATCCCGAAAGGGTTGAGAAAGGTTGGCGGTTAACGGTAATTGGGCGATCGCAAATTCCGGGGGTTAATCTCAATGAGTTATTTCAGCCCATTGGTGGTGGTGGTCATTCCCAAGCGGCATCTTTGAATCTGCGGGGTGCCAAGACTGAAAATATATTAAACCAAATTCTGGGCGGTTTAAAGGCGCAAATTCCCCATCCCCCCATAGCTAGGGATTTAATGTCATCCCCTGTACGTACTATTCGTCCGGAAACTAGCATTGAGCAAGCACACCGGACTTTGTTACGGTATGGACATTCTGGTTTATCTGTGGTTAATGCCCAAGGGAAGCTAGTGGGGATTATCTCCCGTAGAGATTTAGATATTGCTTTACACCACGGTTTTAGTCATGCTCCTGTGAAGGGTTATATGACCATTAATCTCAAAACCATTACTCCAGAAACAACCCTGCCAGAAATAGAGTCTTTGATGGTAACCTATGACATCGGGCGTTTACCAGTATTATCCCAGGGTAGATTAGTAGGAATTGTTACTCGCACTGATGTTTTGCGGGAATTGCACCAGGGAAGAGATGGGGAGATAGGGAGATGGGGAGATGGGGAGAAGCACAAGGAAGGGAAAGAGGATATTGTATTACCTACTTTGGCAGAATTGCGCAACCGTCTCACACCTGCTTTATGGGAATTGTTAACCAAAGCTTCTTTGCAGGCAAAACAAAGGGGTTGGCATTTATATTTAGTGGGGGGTGCTGTACGGGATTTACTCCTAGCGGAAGAAGCTGCTGGTAGTTTGATGATTCAAGATATTGACTTGGTGGTGGATGGTTTTCATAAGTCTGCTGATGTGGGTGCAGGTGTGGAGTTAGCAAAGGCACTGCAACAAATTTATCCTTTGGCACGGCTAGAGGTCCATGGTGCTTTTCAAACCGCAGCCTTACTGTGGCATCAAGACCAAGATTTAGACTCCCTCTGGGTAGATATTGCCACTGCCAGGACAGAATTTTATCCCTACCCAGCGGCTAACCCGGAAGTAGAAGCAAGTTCCATTCGTCAAGACTTATACCGTAGGGATTTTACCATTAATGCCTTAGCACTGCGTTTGACTCCTCCCCGTGCGGGTCAATTACTGGATTTTTTTGGGGGTTTGTTAGACTTAAAAGCAAAGCAAATTCGGGTTTTACACCCCAACAGTTTTATTGAAGACCCCACCCGCATTTATCGGGGTGTACGTTTTGCTGTGCGGTTTGGCTTTCAAATTGAACCGCAAACAGAGGAATATATCCGTTATGCCATCAACAGTGGGGTATATGACCGCATCACCAAAGAAAATAGCCGCGCACCGGCGCTACAAACCCGCTTAAAGGCAGAGTTAAAGCATATTCTAGAGGCACCCTATTGGAAGTTAGCTTTGGGCTTGCTGGGCAAATTAGGGGCATTACAGTGCATCCATCCTACCCTGCAATTAAATGGGGAACTATTGCGACAGTTAAGACTTTTAGAGTACTGTTTACAGCGTTTTGACCATCACCAGGGTTTGATTCACTGGCAAATGCGCTTAGAGGTGATTATCGCCCATATCGCACCAGAATATCGGGGGAAGGTAGCCACAAATCTGCAATTGCAAGAAGGCAGTATAGAAAGATTGCGGAACTTAGCACAAGTACAAGCACAGGTGAAGGAATCTTTACCGACTTACCATCGTCCCAGTCAGGTGGTGGGATTTTTGCGACAGTATGACTTACCTATGTTGATTTTAATTGCTTTAGGCAGTCAGAAAACTATCCGCAGACAAATTTACCATTATTTAACAGTATGGTCTGATGTTCAACCATTATTAAATGGTAATGATTTAAAGAAGTTAGGATATAAACCAGGACCCCAATATCGGCTAATTCTTGATGATTTATTAGCGGCTACTTTGGATGGAGAAATTAGGGATAGTAATGAAGCAAAGCAGTTTTTAGCACAGCATTATCCCCGGTGATTGATATTATAGCGGTTTTCAAAGGGATAGGACGGGCAGGGATGCCCATCCCACTTTTGTTGTAGCAGGGATGCCCATCCCACACAAGATTGTAGGAGTTACGCACTGTACAAATTAGCCATAATATGTATCAGGCAATTCAGTCGTTTCACGCGCTTTGCATAACCCTAATTCACTCGCTTTTTTTGCTGTGTTAGGTTCTATAAATGGCTGAAATAACTAAATTTCGTATAGTACTTATGTACAATGCGTCAGTCCTAGATTGTATTTGATAAAGAGTGAATCGCTATATTATTGATATGGTTATTATGCAGACACAAACACCAAAACATTACTACAGTCCAGAAGAATATTTACAACTAGAAGAAAAATCGGAATTTAAAAATGAATACCGGGATGGAAAAATTGTACCCATGACAGGTGGGACTACAAATCACAATGAAATTGCGGGTAATTTTTACGCCAATTTTAAATTGCAGATGCGGGGTAAAAATTACAAAATATATATGGGTGATGTGAAGTTGTGGATACCGCGTTATCGCATTTATACTTATCCAGATGAAATGGTAATTGAGGGAAAACCAAAATATGAAGGGACTGGCAATATCATAGTTACAAATCCCCTAATGATTATAGAAGTTTTGTCTAAATCGACAGAAAACTATGACAGAACAACTAAATTTAGATATTACCGTTCCATCCCGGAATTAAAAGAGTATATTATGATTGATCAGTATGAATATTTTGTTGAACAATTTGCTAAAAATTCTCAAGGTCAATGGGTATTAACAGAGTATGAGTCAGCGGATTCAGTATTGTTTCTTCAGTCGATAGAGTTTCAAATTCCCTTTAATGATGTTTATGAAGGAGTGGAATTTGGAGAATAGGATGTGTTGTGTTTTTGGCATTGGATTATCCCCGGTGATTTTATAAATTTATCTCACGCAGAAGCACAGAGGCACAGAGGTTAATAGTTTATAATTACTATAATGTTTATGGCTAGGAAAATCTACTGGATGTGCTTTGCGAAAAGTTTATTCATAATTTAAGTACAACTAGTAAGGTATTTTCTGTATTTTATTTTTACAAAAGTATTATCTTATTTGAGATGTTCTTTTCTAAAACTTGCAAAACAGGGAGATAACACAATAATACCTAACAAAGATGATGATTTAAAAGAAGCAGCTGGATTTGCTGCTGGTGGAGCATTAGCAGGTGCTGGAATCTCTGCAACAGTAGGAGGTATGGGTTTAGCAGTGGGTGGAACTGCTGTAGCTATTGGTGCAGCACCAGTTGTAGCTGCTGGTGCGGTAGTCGGACTTGCAGCTTATGGTCTGAAGAAGTTGCTTGACTAAGAGACCATTTATAAACTAAATATTAAGTCTATGGGTGGTTAGAAACCGGGTTTCTCTCAGACTAAGTACGATAATATTCGATACTTCACCCAGAGGAACCCGGTTTCTTGGGTCTTAACGTTTACTTTATAAATAACCTCTAAACCCTAAATGCCAAAAAAAACTCCTAACCCACTACAAAAACTAGTGCGTGGAGCGATTCGGGATTTGATTAATCAAGTTAACACTCAAAACGCAAAAAAACGGAAAAAGCCAAAGACTAAAAAACCTGATGCAACCAAATCCCAGTCTAAATCCAAGCAAGAAAAAAGTAAACGCTCCCGTTATATTCCTGCATCAGTTCGTGTTTCAGTGTTACACAGAGATGGGTACAAATGTGTTTTCTGTGGTCGCAATGCAAAACAAATTCAATTAGAAGTTGACCATATAGTACCTTTTTCTAAAAAAGGTAGTAACCAACTTGAAAACTTGCAAACACTTTGTATAGATTGCAATCGTGGTAAAGGAGCGCGTTTTTTAAATAAAAAAAATTGAGTAATTGCTTCCTCTCCTCTTCCTTTGTGTCTTTGTGTCTGTGTGTTTTATTCCTCTTCCTTCTTCCCCGCAGCTAAAACTTCCTCCACCGTCACAACCAACTCCGAAAACCTCTGAGAAACTATCTGCTGATTTCCTACAAACTCCCTATCCTCGTACAAACCTTCTTCCCACAACAAAACCGTCACTTTCGACTCAATCGGATCGACAATCCAATATTCAGGAATTTCCAAAGCTGCATATTCAGAACGCTTATAGCGATAATCCCGCTTCACAGACTCTGGACTAACCACTTCCACCACCAACAATGGTGCAGACTGACAAACAGCAGATTCATCCAAGAATTCCATTACCTGTTCCGCAGCCACCACACATATATCACATAACCTAGATTTACGCCATCCGGTTCTAATTCCCGCTTCTCTTAAACACAGCCAAGGTAAACCCAAACGATTAATTTCACCATCCAAGAAATTTTCAATAAACTTGGCAATTAACAAATGTCTAAAAGTTGGTGGATTCATCAGTTCCAATTTCCCGTCTACTAGTTCATAGCGGTTATCACTACCATCGTTATAGGTGAGATATTCTTCAAAAGAATATAGACGGTCTGTTATTGTTGATGTCATGGTGTAACGGCTAAAGAGGAACTATATTTTATCTTAGCGTTTAGATAGATCCCCGACTTCTTTAAGAAGTCGGGGATCTGGACACCAGTACAATGAAAATCCCTTAAAACTGATAAATTGCACCATTGTCAACAGCATAGAGAAAGCGAGGCAGCGCGTTGGTGAGGCAGTGCGGTCTACTCTTCGAGAAGCCGCACTCTCCGAGAAGCCTCGCTCCGCTCGTCTACCGCGTCTATGGGGGTTTCCCCCATGTAGCTTGCTTCCCCGCAGGGGTGCAACTGCCGTAGACGCGGAGCGGCTTCTGTAAGTAAGGGTTCCCCGACTTATAGACGCACGGAGTGCGGCTTCCCGCAGGGTAGCGACTGTCGGGGTTTCTAAACCAAAAATTAGGATTTTATAGGTCAATATTCTTAAGAAACCCGGTTTCTGACATTGGTGTAATTTGTTAGTTAAATAGTAAAGGATGAAATTATTGCCAATTACCAATTACCAATTACCAATTACCAATTACCAATTACCAATTACCAACTCTCCAACATCTCCAACAATTGCGCTTCACTCAACTGAGTAATTCCCAATTTCGGGCACGGCATACGTAATTTATCGGTGTATAAAGTAACTTTGCCGATGCCGTGCCCCTACTGCAACATCTCCAACAATTGCGCTTCACTCAACTGAGTAATTCCCAATTTCTGCGCTTTTACTAATTTAGAACCCGCATCTTCACCCACTACTAAATAGTCTGTTTTCTTACTCACAGAATCAGTAACTTTACCACCAGCCTTTTTAATTAAATTCTTCGCTTCATCACGCTTCAGAGTTGGTAAAGTCCCAGTTACCACAAAGGTTTTACCTGCTAACTTTTGATTTTCACTACTTACAGTTTCAGTTTCCTCTGTCAGCGCAAGTTGTAACCCAGCATCCCTAAGACGAGAAATCAAAGTTTGATTTTCACTAACTCTAAACCACTGATATACAGAATCGGCGATTTCTGCACCAATACCATAAATTCCTTCGATATCTGTAACCTTAGCTTCCGCTAACTCTTCCACACTCTTAAATTTATCCGTCAACATTTGCGCAGTCACACTACCCACATGACGAATACCCACACCATATAATACCCGCGACCAGGGCTGATTTTTGGAAAGTGCGATCGCATCCACAATCTTTTTGGCGGATTTCTCCCCCATTCTTTCCATTTTACACAACTGCTCAACTGTCAAGTTATATAAATCAGCAACAGAACCCACCATCTCCTTATCTACCAGTTGCTGTACCAATTTTTCCCCCATTCCCCGAATATCCACAGCATCCCGACTTACCCAATGTTCGATGGAACCTTTGAGGATAGCTGCACAAGCAGGATTAACACAGCGAATCACCGCTTCATCCCTTTCCTTTACCACCTTTTGACCGCATACGGGACAATGGGTAGGCATAATAAAGGGTGTGGTATTATCCGGACGCAATTCCACCAAAACCCGCACCACTTCCGGAATAATTTCCCCGGCTTTACGGACGATTACTGTATCACCAATGCGGATATCTAATTCGGCGATGCGATCGCTATTATGTAAGGTAGCGCGAGATACGGTAGTCCCTGCTAATTGTACGGGACGCATTTCTGCTAGGGGGGTTAATGCACCAGTTCGTCCCACATTGATGGCAATATTTTCTACACGGGTGGGTGCTTCTTCTGCTGGATATTTTAACGCCACTGCCCACCGGGGGAATTTCTGGGTAAATCCCAGCTGTGCTTGCAATGCAAAGGAATTCAGCTTGACCACGACTCCATCGGTCATATAAGCTAAATTTAGGCGTTCAGTGTCCCAATACTCGTAATATTGCGAGACTTCTGGTAAATCTGAACACACTTTTTTATTGGGGTTAACTTTGAAACCCATTTTTTGCAGTAATTCCAGCGCTTCCCACTGAGTAGAAACTTTAAATTTAACGTCTCTACTAATATCATCCATAGCGGAGATGTGCAGGGTATAAGCAAAGAAATCTAACTTACGTTTATCCACAACTCGCGGATCTAATTGTCTGAGGGTTCCCGCAGCAGCGTTGCGGGGATTTGCAAATAATGACTCACCGGCTTTTTGTCTTTCGACGTTGATTTGATTAAATACTTCCAGGGGTAAAAATGCTTCTCCCCGCACTTCCACCCTTTCTGGTAAAGACATTAAATTTAACGTCTCTACATTCAACCTTAAAGGAATGGAACGAATGGTTTTGATATTTTGGGTAATATCTTCCCCCGTTACCCCATCACCCCTGGTGACTCCCCTAACTAGGATGCCATTTTCATAGGTTAAAGCGATGGCTGAACCGTCAATTTTTAACTCGCACACATATTCAGCTTTTCCAGGATTAGGTGCTTGTCTTTGCCAACGTTGTTCCCAAACCTTTAATTCTTCCAGATTAAAAGCATTTTCTAAGCTATATAGAGGAATATTATGGCGAACCGAAGTAAACTGGGTTGCAGGCTTTTCACCCACCCGTTGAGTTGGACTATCCGGGGTGATTAATTGCGGATATTGGGTTTCCAAATCTTGCAATTCCCGATACAGTTGGTCATATACTGCATCCTCCATCATCGGAGAATCAAGAACATAGTAAGCATAACTAGCCTGTTGCAGTAGTTTTCGCAATTCCTCAACTCGTTGTTTAACTTCCACTTCCATCGGTTCTACCAAATCCCTCTATATTGAATTAAATTTAAAGGCTTATTTGTCACCTTTTCTACCCACCCTGAACTAAAGTTCCGGGCTAATAAATAAAGTCTACTAAAGTAGACTCAAGAAAGCCTACTACCCTCTCAAGTTGATTTTGATAGATGGTTGTAGGTTTTAATTTTTTCCTACTAAACCACGTCTATTTTGAAACCCATAGTTTTTTATTGACCGGTTTTTGTTCCCTATTCCCTATTCCCTATTCCCTATTCCCTTTTGACAAACTCCAGGTTTCGACTTGGACGAGGTTTAGATTATTTATTCATCTTGAGATGACTTGGTGTACTCGCTGTGGAAATTAATTTCCTTGCGGGGTGCGGATTTTAAATTAAGTTGACACTAATGAGCATTGCTAAACCCCCACAGATAATCTAGATGTATAAGGATTTTCCTAAATTGGTATCAGGTCACTGATAATGGCGATCGCCACCTCCTGCTTTTTGTGAAGGTGTCATTAAACCACTTGGGTATAGAGTAGTTCATTAGTTTCACTCACCCTCTCATTGTTAATTTTTATCAATTTTTCCAAAAAGCGCTTTTTGTGCTGAAAATTGTGGGAATAAGAATCATTATCATTTTGCCGCGAACGATATTTCAGGGTTTACAAGCCACAAATTTCTGCTATAATTAAGGTATCCGTGGCTTTATCCTGCGATTTTTTTTATCATGATTTGATGACATAATGAATGTCATAGTTTACTAACATTATATCCACCAAGATTAAATTACAATACCCCAAACATATTAGACATAGGCGTGAAAATTAAATATGCATTGTCCAAAACCCTTTTAGAGACGTTGCATTGCAACGTCTCTACATTCTTTTCCACCAGATGTCTATTTGCAAAAGTCAAACTGTTGTGAATATGCTATGTTCCTCGTTGCAATTACTGTAAAACCTTTGCAGAACAGACAAAAGAATTATTTGTAAAAGATTACAATGAAGAAACAAAGGTGAAGGCAGTACCAATCAAACAAGTTCCATCACCTTTATACATCCAGCAATTAAATAATATCTTCTCTTTTTTCTTCCTTAAGAATGCCAGTCTTCTACTTCATAAAGGAAGCGTGTCTTACCAATTAATTTACGATTTGCAGAGGTACTTTGGACAAAAACAACGTATTTTTCTAGGTTATTGGGTTTAAGCCGCACTGTTTCACCTCCGAGAATTCCTAACATTTCCCTTGCTGCTTCTCCTTCAAATAAATCTCCGGTTTTTCTATCCATTAAAATAATTTCTTTGTAACCTTGAATGGTTTCTTTTTTGGTAAATTCGTAAAAGCCCCTACCAACTTTAAAATTGAGACCATTTTCTAAGACAAAAGCTTTAATAGAAATATTTTCATCTACTTCTAAAACTTGAAAACGTCCCGGAGAAACTGCCCGTAAATCGGCATCTTGGTAATAGGATACTCCTTCCCGATTCAGCATGGAGTTAAAGATTTTATTTAACCCCCGACTCATACGTCCATCGGTGATGATTTCTTTTTCATATTCTTGTAATTGTTCGTTGGAGGATTGTTGATAACAGACTGCTAAAAATAAGTCTGTAATGTAAGAAAACTGGTCTAAGCTAATATGAAAACCCCCAGATTGTTCTGCTATTTCTTGATAAAATGGTGTTGCATGGGAACGATTTAATGCCTGGACGCCATAAACCATTATTTCCAAATCAGATAATTTTTTAATTTCCTTGCGCCAATTCAATTTTTGGGGGTTACGTGCTGGTGCATGGGGAATATCATCCCCAATTAATACTAAAGATTTACTGGCTAATTTTGACCAAGATAAAGATTGAGCTTGATGTAATACTAATTCATAACATTCTGGTGCATCTCCACCATAAGTTGGTTCAACATTTTGGACAAAGTTACAAATTGCATCAACGTCACTGGAAATATCAAATATTTTCGTCACATAAGTAGATTTTTCATCGCAATAGTCACCGTGGGCAATAATTCCTATCTTAATTAAGGGAATTTCATTCATTAATCGTGTGACTGTTTCTTTGATTTTACGTCTCACTTGGGTAAGACAAGGATACATGCTACCTGTGGTGTCAAAGCTGAAAACTACTTCAATGTTGCTGTTCATAAAAGTCCTCTAAATATTGATAGATTGTTAAACTATTTTTGATGTTTTGATTCTAGCCACTACTCAGTCAATGACTAGGGTAAAATCACGATTTTCAATCATTTTTGAACACGTAGATTTATCCCTAATTACACTGAGATGTAATGTTTATTAAGAACGAATTTAGATGCCTGATGTATTTATAGTACAAATATACTAAATAATTCCAAATGTGTCAATACACAGAAAAACCGGGTTTATAGGCTAAATTGGGGTTTTGAGGCATAAAAATGGGGAATAAACCCGGTTTTTAACGGTTTATAGGCTAAATTGGGGTTTTGAGGCATAAAAATGGGGAATAAACCCGGTTTTTAACGGTTTATAGGCTAAATTGGGGTTTTGATCGAAGGTCTTCGACCTTCAAGGAAGAAGGAAGAGGGTTTGAGCGGAAGAACCAAGAGTACTAAAATATAGCTAGTTACTTCAAACATCGCCCAAAGTTATGGACGAACTAGTAACAATAAGTATTTTCGTTTTCTTTAAATAGCTTTAGGCAGCTTCAGAGAACTTGATACACAACGCTCTAATTGCACGCATGAGTTGGTTTAGAAGCGTGAACCTCAACTATTTTCGCTCAGCAATGAATGAAGTTGATCAAATGCAAACAATAATGGTTTCTTTGCCCAATAAATTGAACAAATCTTCTAACAACTCAATTGGATTCAAGTTAAGCGTCTTTTACGACGGGTAAAGTTTGGTAGGAGTGCAAGCTTCAACAGAAACATAAAACCGCTCAAACCCTCTTGTGCTCAAACCCTCTTCTTTCCCTTTGACAGATAAAGATGGGGAATAAACCCGGTTTTTAAGGGTTTATAGGCTAAATTGGGGTTTTTAGGGCTTAAGGGCGCAAGCATTGCGCCCCTACAAATGTAATATTGTATTTGGGATAATTTATTTTTGGGTATTCTCTTACCTAAAAATCGCTGTAATATTGGCTATCAAACTGGTGTATCACTTGTAATGACTACAACTGTGACGCAACAACCCCCGATTGTGATTGCCCACCGAGGTGCTAGTGGCTACCGTCCCGAACACACATTAGCGGCTTATAAGTTAGCAATTGAAATGGGGGCTAATTTTATTGAACCTGATTTAGTTTCTACAAAAGATGGGATATTAATTGCACGTCATGAAAATGAAATGTCTCAAACTACAGATGTTGTGAATCATCCAGAATTTGCCCATCGCAGAACTACAAAAATAATTGATGGAGAGGTAAAGAATGGTTGGTTTACTGAAGACTTTACCCTTGGTGAAATTAAAACTTTACGGGCAAAAGAAAGAATTCCTCAAATTCGTCCTCAAAATGCTGTTTATGATGGGAAATTCGATATTCCTACTTTCCAAGAAATTATAGATTTAGTTAAAGGTAAAACTATTGGTATTTATCCAGAAACTAAACATCCTAGTTATTTCCAGTCTATAGGATTACCTTTAGAAGAACCGTTACTAGAAGTTTTGCATGGTAATGGCTATAGGGGAGATAAAGCACCAATTTTTATTCAATCGTTTGAAGTTAATAACCTGAAGCAATTATCTCAAAAAACTGATTTACCGCTAGTACAATTACTCAACGACACTGGTAAACCTTACGATGTCAATTTTAGTTACCAAGATTTAGCAACTGTAGCAGGATTAAGAGATATTGCTGAATATGCACTGGCTATTGGTGTTAATAAAAATTTAGTTGTTCCCAGAGATAGAAATAATAAATTACTCTCCCCTACATCTTTAATTAATGATGCCCATGGAGTGAATTTACTTGTTCATGCTTGGACATTTCGCAATGAAGATTTTTTTTTACCTCTGGATTTTCAAGGAAATCCTCAAGGGGAGTATGAATTGTTTTTCGGTTTAGGGATTGATGGTGTATTTAGCGATTTTCCCGATATAGGTTTGCGTACTATTGAGGTTTAAAAAATCTACAAATTAACTAAATCTGTAAAGATAGCGTATAATTTGAGAGAAAAACTTTTCCGAAACATGTGGGAGGAGAGTCATGGCGATTTTAAAACTCGAAGATGGAACACTCCGTACCGATTTACCCTCAATTGCCCAAGAACTAGCATCTATTAATGTTAAACTTAATCGTTGGTCTATAGATAATCCCGAAACTCGGAATTTACTGGGAAAAGAAAGCCTCAACGATGACGAAAAAGAAGAAGTACTCCAAGGTTTAGATAGCTATTTTGAACAACTTAAGCAAACAGCAGGTTACCAATCCCGAGATTTAATTGTTCTCCATCCCCAGACACCAAATCTAGATGGATTGCTGACAAAATTTGACAAAATCCATACCCACGCTGATGATGAAGTGCGTTACATTGTCGATGGAGAAGGCATTTTTGGCTTTGTGCGTCCTGATGGTAGTCAGGTAGAATTAACCGTGCAACCAGAAGAATATATCAATGTGCCAGCAGGAACTGAACACTGGTTTTATTTAACACCTGCACGCCGGGTGAAAGCAGTACGTTATTTTACTGGCACTGAAGGCTGGGTTCCTGAGTATACAGGTAGAGAAATTCGTTTTCGTCAGGCTGTAGCTTGAATAGGGAATAGGGAATAGGGAATAGGGAATAGGAAACAGCTAGTAAGGCACCCTAAGCTTGTTTTTTTAATTGGTATAAAATATCCAAAATATTCCCACTTGTTTGATCGGAAAAACGGGATTTGTGATCGCAAGCTTTTGCTTAAGATTACCAAAATCGTTTAAAATCTAGAACTCAAAATGACCAATTCTACTAGCTTTGTAGAAGTGATTCTGTTGACAGGAAAATAAACTGGATACAAGCCTCCGGATTTATCGGTGGAGAAAAACAAACAGTTCTGTCCTGATTGACTGACAAATCTTTTTGATGTAGCTTGGGTTACTCTGCGAGAAGCCGCACTCAAAGAGAAGCCACTCCGTGTCTACCGCGTCTACATGCTTCAACCCAACAACCGCAACCGATTGCGTTGGGTGGAGGGGCTACGAAATTTCAACACTTCCAAGACTTTTGTCAGTCAACCAGTAGTTCTGTCATTGTTTCAAACCCCTCGATACCCTACACCTACATCGATGGGTAATAATTCTAAATTCTTCCATTCTAAATTCTTCATTCTAAATTCTAAATTCCCCTTGACATGAACAGTCAAATTACAATTGATGCCCGTATAGATTTAGTCGCCATAGCCCGACAATTTTATCAAAACGGCTGGATGGTGGGAACTGCGGGCAATATCTCGGTGCGTCTACCTCATGGTAGTTTTTGGATTACAGCCAGTGGTAAGTCTAAAGGAGAGCTGACGAAGAACGATTTTGTCCGCATTTCTGCCGATGGAGAAATTGAGGAATGTGCTGCTGGGTTAAAACCTTCCGCTGAAACTTCCATTCACCAAGTCATCTATTCTCTATTTCCAGAAGCCATGAGTTGTTTTCATGTACATTCTGTGGAAGCAAATTTGGTGTCTATGTTTGCGCAGGGAGATGAATTATCCCTACCTCCTCTGGAAATGCTTAAAGGTTTAGGAGTCTGGAAAGAGAATCCCCAATGTGTAATGCCAGTATTTGCTAATCATTTACAAGTTCCCAAAATTGCAGCGGAAATTAAAGAACGTTTTAGTAGTAATCTCCCACAAATTCCAGCCTTTTTAATCCGTAATCACGGAGTTACCGTTTGGGCACCTTCTTTGGAAACTGCCCGTAATTATATTGAATTGGTGGAATATATATTCCGCTACATGGTAGCTGCAAGAAATCTCAAGGGTTAAGGAAGGATGAAGTTAAAAACACTGGTAACCCATCGCCGTGCAGCTTTTCTCTACTCCGTCCCCATAGGAGTTCTCGGTGGTTTGATGGGGTTAGGAGGTGCTGAATATCGTTTACCTGTATTGGTGGGTTCTCTCGGCTATTCTGCTCGTCAAGCTATTTACTTAAATTTGGCGGTAAGTTTGGTAACTATTGCTGCTTCTATTCCTGTGCGAGGTAGAGCATTATCTTTCACTCCAGTGTTGCCATTTTTACCCGCTGTCTTGTCTTTAATTGCGGGGGCTGTAATTACCGCTTTTATCGGTGCTGCGATCGCCAGCAAGTTATCCAATCACCAACTAGAACGAATTATCTTAGGATTACTAGTCATAATTGGTACAGCTTTAATTATTGAAAGTTTCCTACCCACTCAAATCCCAGCACTGTTACCAAATGCTTTGGGAATCTGGGTTTTAGCTGGAATTATATTTGGACTGCTGATTGGCTTAGTCAGTAGTTTACTGGGTGTGGCTGGAGGAGAGGTAATTATCCCTACCTTAATTTTCGCCTTTGGGGCAGATATTAAGACAGCTGGTACATCAGCACTACTCATCAGTTTACCTACAGTGCTGGTGGGGGTTTTGAAATATGCTAGTAAAGGGGCATTTATTGACCGTCGTCCGGTGAAGGATACCGTGATACCAATGGGTATAGGTTCTGTAATTGGGGCACTTCTGGGAGGACTGATGGTGGGGATTGTACCCGCATCAATGCTGAAACTAGTACTGGGGACAATTTTGATTATTTCAGCGGTGCGGGTCTTCTTTCACAAACAAAAATCCCCACATTGAATCAATAGTACCAGCAAAATAGAGCAGTTGTGAATTATCTTGATGCTAAAGCCATTGATTTATGATTCAGGGTTTGAACGGTGATGTGTCAACTGCTGGGAATGAACTGTAATGTACCGACGGATATTTGCTTTTCCTTTGAAGGCTTTTCCGCACGGGGAGGAATAACCGACGATCATAAAGATGGTTGGGGGATTGCTTTTTTTGAAGGTAAGGGCTGTAGAATTTTTGTAGATGTCAATCCTTCGGTTAGTTGTCCCATAGCAGATGTGGTGCGACGCTATCCTATTCATTCTACCCATGTCATTGCTCACATCCGCAAAGCCACCCAAGGAGAAATCATTCTAGAAAACTGTCATCCCTTCCGTCGGGAAATGTGGGGAAGATATTGGGTATTTGCCCACAATGGGGATTTACCTGATTTTAATCCTACAGGGATGGAATTTTATCAACCAGTGGGTAACACTGACAGCGAAAAGGCTTTTTGTTTGATACTGGAAACATTAAGACAACGGTTCCCCAAACAGCCACCATTAGCAGAACTTTATCCTGTTGTCCGGGAAATAACTGATAAAATTTCCGAAAAAGGGACTTTTAATTACTTGATGTCCGACGGAGAACTTTTCTTTGCCCACTGTTCCACCAAGCTTTGTTATATTATCCGGCAAGCACCCTTTGCAGCTGCCCATTTAATTGACCAAGATGTAACTGTAGACTTTAATGAGTTAACCACACCAAGCGATCGCGTAGCGGTAATTGCTACTACTCCTCTGACTGATAACGAAGAGTGGACTATTATTCCTGAGGGGAAATTGTTGGTGTTTGAGGATGGTTTACCCTTGGATTTGGTTTGAAGATATTAACTTGCAATTAGCGAAACTTCACCCCCTTCCCCTCTCCTTACTATAGACACGGAGTGGCTTTCCGTAGGGTAGGAGAGGGGTGCCCGATAGGGCTGGGTGAGGTAAAATCTGTACAGAAATGCGAGTGAAACCTGCTATCTTGATCGAGGTGCGATCGCGTCATGTTGTCCTGTACTAAGTTCTATCCAACCACCGTTTTGGATCGCGTTTTGCATGGAAGCAAGCAAGGACAAAAACCGTATCTTCCTCAAAAACGTAGAGAATTATGTATGGGAATCGACGGATTAATGCTCTTCTTACCTGTTTATGGATAACTTGGTAAACAAGGGGGTTTCGTCCAATTCCCGACAAACAAGTATCCACTGCACGGACAAACTCAGAACCCAAACCTGGATTTTGGGATTCGTACCATTCAAAAGCATCCTGGATATCATATTCTGCTTCTGGTTGGATAATCAGGTTATGGTTCATCAACAGAAGCCTAACCTTTTTTTAACCTCTTCCCAACTAGAACCATTTGCGGGATTTTTCTTGTAATTTTCTAATCGTCGATTTAATTCTTGTTGCTGCGCTTCACTCAAAGGAAGTTCCTCTTGCTGTTCTAAGATACTGTCCCATAAATCTTCAGCAAGTTGGATACGTTCTGCAATACTGAGTTGAGAAATGTCAACTTTCAACAGGGGATGGGAACTCATGAGTACAGAGTTAGGGTTTGTCTTTCACTTATTTTACAACATTGCGGCTTGAGGCAGTTTGACAGTCCCCAGTCCCCAAAGGTAAAACCCTTAACTATAGCGAAGCGAGTTTTTTAGCGGTAAAACCCTTAACTATAGCGAAGCGAGTTTTTTGCAAGTAACCTAGCACTTAGAGAACTTGCAAATAAAAAATATCCCAAAATGTCATAGTGGTACAGGCATCCTTGCCTGTATGATAGGGCAGGCAGGGATGCCTACCCCACAGTATGGGATGATTTATTTTTTGCTATTCCCTAACTCCTAATACCTAACCCCTACTTTCAAGTCCCTGGCTACAATTAAACTATGTGGATGGGAACGGGTTATGACCAAGACAGAAGCCATTACAGAAGCGATTACCAGCTTAACCGATGCTGAAACTCGATTTGGTCTAATCCGCATAGAGGATGAAGAGTTTTTTACAGAATGGTTTGACGGACTACCGGAAATTACGGAAGCTGAAAAAGCCTCTCTGGATGTACTGCGACGTAGATATCTCTATCACCGTGGTGGAGGTGATTTGTTAGAGGGGACAGTAATGCTGTTGGTAGTGTCACCTTTGTTAGCGCTGGCAGGATTTTATGACCCTCCCTTTCGGATTAAAGCAGAGTCGTCGGTGGAATTGGTTTTAGACGATGGAGAGGAGGTATTAAGGGGAAGAATAGATGTGTTAGTGTTGCAAAATCAGTTTTGGGTGATGGTGTTGGAATCTAAAAAAACCACTCTTTCTGTTTGGTCTGCTGTACCGCAAACACTAGCTTATTTGATGGCTAATCCCCACACCGATAAACCTGGATTTGGGATGGTAACTAATGGGGACGATATTTTATTTATTAAATTGACCCAAACAGGTACTCCACAGTATAACCTGTCGCGGGTGTTTGCGCTGTTTACGTCCAAGAGAGAATTGTATGAAATTTTGCAAGTTCTCAAGCATATTGGTGAAGTAATATCCCCTTGATTACAGGGTTTTCATACCTTTGCAGGCAAATTTTTCTTTAAAATGTACGCCATAGCGCACAAATTTTTCACTTGGGTTTGTGTCCTCTTGCAGGGAAATCGGTTTGTAAAGGTGATAACTTATAACAAATCCCAAAATGTTTGCAATAGATCCAATTGTAGGAGCGCGGAAACCGCGCTCCTACCAACCAACCATCTGTCCCATTCTTTTTTCAACTTGGTATTACACCATTCTCAATTCGCCATATTTTCCACCTAGGATTAAAGTCTTAGGAACCTATAAACAAAGTTTGATAAATCTGATAATTTGCACCATTCTCGATTAGCATTCTACATCGCCTAGGAATAAATTCCCAGGCTCATATACAAAGTCTGATAAATCAGACTGGGGAAAGCATGAGAGCGCGTTTTAACGTGCTTCGTCTATAGGTTCCTTGAAATTTATTTCAAGGTGGGTTGCTTGGCTAAACGACATTGGTGCAAGTTGTTAGCAAAGGGAATTAGGAACAAACGACATCGCCACTTTTGTGCCGTTATATGGCGGACTTAACTTCATATCCCCAAATCCCTCTAGAAGTCGAGGTTCTAAACACCCATTACCAATGACAAATGACAAATGACAAATGACAAATGACGATGATTGCTTTTTGTGACCAGCTTCTGTAAGATCGCATTACTAAGTAAACACAGTATTCCGACCGAATTACCGTAGATTGCTGGGGGCAATAGAATGAGTTGGTGGCAAAAAGCCATAAAAGCGCTAGGGGTGCGCAAGAGGGTGATTTCCCTATTTTTAGTGGGAGTAAGTTGCAGTGTGGCAATGGCAGCTTGTTCTGGAAACAATATTAGTAATTCTGGTGGAAATATTCCTAATGCGACTCTTGTGGCTGCCAATAAGAAAGACGTAGAATTAACCATTGCTTCCTTTATTGTCACCAGAAACGCCTATAAAGCTATCATTCCTAAGTTTACCGAAAAGTGGAAACTCGAACATAACCAAACAGTCCGCATCAACCAAAGTTACGGGGGTTCCGGTGCCCAAACCCGTGCGGTTATTGATGGTTTGCCAGCGGATGTGGTGCATTTGTCTATGGCATTAGATACCAAGAATATAGAGAAAGCGGGATTAATTGAGTCGGGATGGGAGAAGGAATTCCCCAATAATAGTATTGTTTCCAAATCGGTGGTTGCCTTGGTGACGCGAGATGGTAACCCCAAAAACATTAATACTTGGGCAGATTTAGCGAAAGAGGGAGTACAGTTAATTACAGCTGACCCCAAAACATCCGGTGTTGCCCGTTGGAATTTTTTGGCATTGTGGAATGCAGGGATGAAAATTGGGGGAGATGAGATAAAAGCTGTTGATTATGTCACCAAAGCTTATCAAAATGCCCCTATTTTGAGTCGAGATGCGCGGGAAGCTACTGATGCCTTTTTGAAACAGGAACAAGGGGATGCTTTAATAAACTATGAAAACGAAATTATTTTGGCACAACAAAAGGGTTTGAAGGCAAAGTATATTGTTCCGGATGTGAATATTTCCATCGATAATCCCATTACCATTGTTGATAGTAATGTTAGCAGACATGGTAATCGGGAAGTGGTAGAAGCTTTTGTGAAATATCTATTTACCCCAGAAGCACAAGCGGAGTTTGCCAAAGTAGGATTTCGTCCTATAAATAAGACATTAGCACAAACAAAAGAATTAGCAGAAAAATATCCAAAAGTGAATAATTTGGGTCAAGTCAATGATTTTGGTGGCTGGAATGCAGTGCAGAATAAATTCTTTGCTGATGGTGCCATCTTTGACGAAATACGTACAAAAATAAATCGGTAATTGGTAATGGGTAATTTCTAGAAACCGGGTTTCTTCTCGAAGAAATACGAAAATTTTGCATCTTTTACCCAAAGAAACCCGGTTTCTCACCTGTAAAGGGTAAATGGCAAATGACAACAACCCAGTTTCTGACACCACGATTTTTTGAATTTTTAATGATAGCAGTAGCCAAATAGTTTAGGACATCCGAAAACGCCAAAACAATTTCACAGCAAGTATTTCACTTTTGACTTTTGACTTTTGAATGCGTGACTTTTGCTATACTTATGACCACATCTTCCCAATTAACATCGGATAAATCTGGGAATAAACAGAGTTTTCTCAGTCAATTATTTCATCTTCCTTGGACATGGCGTATCACTCTAGGATACCTAACCCTGATGCTATTGTTACCCATGGTGGCAATGTTTCAGACAGCAGCTAGCACCAGTCCGGCAAAATTTTGGTCAATTGCAACCAGTCCCGTGGCACTAGCAACCTATGACGTGACCTTTATCACAGCACTTGTAACAGCTTTGTTCAATGGCTTCTTCGGCACATTAATCGCCTGGGTCTTTGTACGCTACGATTTCCCTTTGAAACGCTTAGTTGATGCCACCGTAGATTTACCGTTTGCCCTGCCAACAGCAGTAGCAGGTTTAACACTCAGCACAGTTTACAGCGATAATGGTTGGATTGGTTCCCTACTTGCACCATTGGGTATTAAAGTCTCCTTTACCCGTTTGGGGGTAGCGGTAGCCATGACATTTATTTCCTTGCCCTTCATTGTGCGCACAGTGGAACCCGTACTGCAAGAAATGGAAATAGATATAGAAGAAGCTGCTTGGAGTTTAGGAGCATCCCAATTCCAAACCTTCTGGAGAGTAATTTTACCACCATTGTTACCAGCAATTTTAACCGGGGTAGCCCTAGGCTTTTCTCGCGCTGTGGGAGAATATGGTTCCACGGTGATTATTGCTTCCAACACTCCTTTTAAAGACTTGATTGCACCAGTGCTGATTTTCCAGCGTTTAGAACAATATGACTATGCAGGTGCAACGGTAATTGGCACAGTATTACTGCTGATTTCCTTGCTGATGCTGTTGGGAATTAACCTTTTACAAGCTTGGGGAAGAAGATATGACAAATCATAAGGGAAGTTGGAATCAAACTGATTCTGAGGCAAAAATAGCCCAGGTGAGCAAGCAAAAAAATTTAGCCCCAGTAATTTTAATTGGAATTGCGATCGCCTATTTAGCTTTAGTGATCTATATACCTGCGTTTAATGTCTTCTTCCAGGCATTTAAAAACGGAGTCGGACCATTTTTTGCTAACCTCTCCCAATCTTACTTCTTGCACGCAGCGGGAATGACACTGAAATTGGCTTTAGTTACAGTACCATTAAATACAGTATTTGGTTTGTGTGCAGCTTGGTCAATTGCCCGTCACAAATTCCCTGGACGTGCTTTACTTCTAAGTATTATCGATTTACCCTTTTCCATTTCCCCCGTAGTTGCAGGTTTAATGATGGTATTACTTTATGGAAGAGGGGGATGGTTTGGGGGTTGGTTGCAAGACCATGGTTTAAATGTTATCTTCGCTTTTCCAGGGATGGTATTAGCCACAGCCTTTGTCAGTATGCCCTTTGTTGCCCGGGAAGTAATTCCCGTGTTAGAAGAATTAGGGAGCGATCAGGAAGAAGCTGCGAGTACCCTAGGTGCAAATAATTGGCAGATATTTTGGCGAGTTACCCTCCCCAATATTCGCTGGGGACTGCTCTATGGTTTAATTTTAACTAGCGCTAGAGCCTTGGGTGAATTTGGTGCGGTAGCGGTGGTATCGGGAAATATTATTGGTAAGACTCAAAGCATACCTTTGTATATTGAAGATGCTTACAAGAATTATGACAGTGAAGCTGCCTATTCTGCGGCGGTACTGTTAGCGCTTTTAGCATTGGTAACCTTGGTATTAAAGCAGATTTTGGAGAAGAAAACCCACAGGAAAAATGTGGAATAGCGAAGGTGAAGTACCCCAACTTGCTTCGCTGAAGTTGGGGCTTCCAAAATCAACTACACAAGGACGGTTTTATTCGTCTTCTCCCAAAGGGAGACGCTTACGCGAACGGAGTTTCCCGTCTCATTCGCCGTTGCCTTATCAAACCCGTGTTTAATTTGGTCTTACACAGCGTCCACAGGCAGTCGCCCATCTTCCATAGGCGATTTTAATTGTTCTACGGTACGTTTATCTTGGATTTACAGCAATGGCTGACCAGCAGGACTTACGTTTTCCCCGATCTCTGATGTGTCTGCGGCAAGTCTTACTACTTTGAAGTTAGCCTTTCTGTTCCATACAGTCGGGTGGGTCATCGACCATTTATATAATACCATAATAGACATACATTGTGTGTGTATTATGAAAACTGGAAGATTGAATTTAAGGATATCTGAAAAACGCTTGACGAAACTCAAGACTTATGCTATAGATAAAGAAAAAACAATTACTCAGCTTATTGAAGATTGGATTGATAGGTTGCCAAACTCAAAAACTGGCGATTCCTCATCCGCTCCACTCCCTAATCAACCTGACGGTTGATTAGGGAGTGGAGGAGAATCCTCATCGTCCGGCTATCCATCCCCAACCTGCTATAGCCTTCGGCATGGCTTCGCTAACGCTGAGGTTGGGGCATTCCGCCGAATTTGGGTAAATAAACTCGCATTACATAGTGGCTGATTACAGTTCGCTACTTTAACCCCAATTAGCTGTAATTTGCATGGATTGTCATGTTTTATTTAGTCTTTATTTTTCCCCACATGAACAATCCTAGTGGTTTGTCCCATAAAATATGATGGGGTTTCCATCACACCCACCTGGGACTATAAGTCCCAGTCTAATAGTCAAAGTCATATAAATATGACTATAAAACTAGCCATCAAAACTAATGGGACAGA
>JASJDS010000260.1 GCA_030065055.1 Calothrix sp. MO_192.B10 | reverse complement strand
AATTTGTTGGATATTACTTTCACTCTCCCCACACTGCATTATTAATTAGCTTGAATTTCAGGAGAAGCATCATGTCAAACCAACGGTTAAAAATTGAGAATCTAGAAAATCTGCAAGAGATAACTACTGAAGAATTTTCTGCGATTCAAGGTGGTATGTTAGCAGTACAAGAGTATTCCATAACAATTGATTGGGAGCCACACCCACTTCCTTACGATCCCTATCCCCTACCCCGAGAATGCAAAGAACCCGTAGTAGTCAACTATATTGAAGTTGAAGATGGACAAAAACAGAACATCGTCGTTGGGAAACTAAAACTGCCCCCCAGCTGGTGTTATGCCATACTGTAACTTTAGATACACGCACTTTGCACGGGAGTATCCCAAGCTTTAACTTGCGGTGGAAGATGTGGATAGGAGCGAATGGCACGAACAGAAGCTTCATATCATGTCCGGGGGCATACCCATAGTATGTCATTGCGAGTGGAACGAAGTGAAACGACGCAATCACAAGGTCTTTGAGATTGCTTCCCTTCGGTCGCAATGACGGTTATTTAAACGGACATGATATCAATCCTTAATATTAACTCATTTTTAGGCTCTGCCTGGAAACCTATTATGGCAGGCAGAGCCTCCCTAAATGCATTACAAGGTAGAACCTTGTAACGAGAGTATTAGCTTGAGTTTCAGGAGAAGCATGATGGCAAACAAGGGTCTCAAAATTGAGAATCTGGAAAATCTGCAAGAGATAACTACTGAAGAATTTTCTTCTATTCAAGGTGGTTTACTGGCAATGCCTGGAGAACCAGAAAAAGAAGATAATTCCGAACTAACTTCGCTCCTAGAGCGATCTGATTGCCGTCGTAATCCCCTGCCGGCTCCAGATCCCCAACCGTCGCCATGTAAAACTTATGTCTTCAATTATAACGGAGAAGAAATCCATTTCGTGTGGTGCCCTGTCATTCTGTAACTTTTGTCATCCTATAACCTGATACAAGTAGTCATTCAATCAGGGCTTGGTGAGCGGTGTCCACCCTACCAAACATTTTTCTCAATCATCTTGTGGTGCAAGATGTGAATCCGGACAAAGAACAGTACACAATGTTCATTCTTTTATTAATCAGGGATTCAGCCAATGTCCAAACATACAGCCCCTAATACCAAGGAAAATATTCCAGATGGCATCTCCTCAGATTTAGAACTGGAGTTGCTAGGGTTAGATGTTGAGGAAACAAATCGGCAATGCGCGACGGTGATGTTTCCTCGATTAGTTTGTAAAGTAAATATTTATCAAGATCGAATTATTTGTTCTCAGGATGGTCGAGAATTTAGTTTTTCTGCCAATGCTCAATCGAGTCAGGCGTTGCGGAAACTCTTCTTGATGATGGATGGTACTAGGAGTATAGGCGAGCTTCAACAAATATGCGCTCCTAACAATCCTGAGGCGATTAATACTATTGTGCGCGATTTAGATGATTGGGGATTGCTCGATGATGCTGCCCCGTTGCAGGTTAATTCAGGGATTGAGACTCTACTAGAACTAGAAGAGTTAACCCGCAAATTGCTCGACCAAAGTGTTGAGGAAAATCTGTTTTGGCAATTAATTAATCCAACATCTCCAAAGCCACCCATTGAGGTTTTATACGGCTTTGCCATAGAGCATTATCACTTATTTTCCCGAAGATGCTGTTTTCAGTCTCCCGTACTTAGCTTCCCTGCTTCCACAAAAGTGAGGCAATCCATTGATGAGTTCTACTCTCAAGCATACGGAAAAGATGGGTTATTAATGTCAGCACTCAATGCCATTGGCATTAGTGGTGAGGAACTCACAGACACCATGCCCCTGCCCGAAACCATGGCTATGTGCAATGGTTTGACATTTTGGGCAAACTATGAACCAGTTTTTTCCCTAAGTATCCTGGGGGTATTAGCAGACAGTACCTTGAAAAACTTTGAGCTTTATGTTGCAGCCAGTGAATGGCTGGAGCTACACCCTGGTTTTATTGAGCCAATCAGAAAACTGGTTAATACCAAACTCAAAAACGAACAGGGAGCTTTAAGCCACCGCATCTTTGAAAATATACCTCATATTGACCGAGAAACGAGACAGCGGTTCGAGCAACAAACTCACTTGTTTGTAGAAATGTATCACAACTTTTATACAGCGATCGCTCGCCACTACTCATCTGCCCCCAATCTACTGCGGCGAGTTTCAGTCATTTAAAAACTATCAGGGAGGGAGTTATGCCATTAACAAATGTTTCATACCAGCAGCCCACATTTAAAGATGGGGTAATGTGTGAATTTAAGCACACTAGGATTGAAATTCGCTATGGGGATCAAGGATGTGCGATCGCTATTTTGCCAGAAGATAGGCAAGAAATAAGCCAACTATTAAGACTTTTACAGATTGGTGGTTTTTCGGCAGAACAATTAGCTCAATGGTGTCCGGGGATTCAAGAACAGATTCCAGAACTGCTGACTGAGTTCGAGGAACGGGGTTTGCTAGCAGATAAGCAACGGCAAATAAACCCCCACGGAGTGACTGGGCGACAGTTCTATCGGGAATTATGCCGCTTCGTGGTGCGATTCAAGCAGAAATTTCCTCCTTCTCCTTTTTCCCTAAAGATGGCTGATGGCACCCTCTCCAGAAATCAGGTAATTGGTTATGCTTTAGAGTCATACCACATTACCCATCTCTGCCCCAGGTTGTTGGCACCATCCCTAGCTCATCATGAATCGCCAACCACCCAAAAACACCTCCAAGAATTCTTTACCTCTGAGTTACACCATGATCGTTTGCTTGAGAAGTCTTTGAAGAGTGTGGGCATAGGTGGAGAGCAGCTAAAACAGATGCAACCTTTGCCCATGACATTTGCTATTTGCTCTGCCCTTGGGGTTTTTGCTAACCAGCATCCCCTGAGTTTTAAGGCTGCCCTGATGTTATTTGAAGAAGATGATCGTCAGTTCCAAGAAATATTTAAACAGCATTGCCAGACTTTAAAACTACCGTCTGAATTTTATCAACCTATCCTGCTCCATTCTCGGATTAATGAGGACGGGGCTCACGATCAAATTACAGCAGATTTGTTGGTGGAGGTGCCTTATGTATCTCTAGAAGAGCAATTGGTAGTGAAAAAGAACATGGCTATTTTGATGGAGTCAATGGTTCTGCGAACCCACGAAATACTCGATTATTATGATAATCCTAATAATCCCCTACCTCGTTGTTTTGATTAGAGCAATAACTACAAACAAATGCAACTATAACAGGTTGTGAATTTGTTATGTACTGTTAAATAAAGGATAAAATCATCATGTATAACACTATTGTGGAAAAGGTCAAAGATTTCCTGGTTAGATTAGTCAAAGACGAATCTTTTCGCACTCAATTAACTAATAAGAAAGTAGAAGAAGTGAGAAAGGTATTGGCAGAAAATGGCTATACTTTTTCTCAGAATGAATTTGAAAAAGCCGCTATCAAACTTCTGGAATTCAAAGAATTAGGCGAATTTCACGACCTCACGGAAGAGGAATTAGTCGGTGCTGTTGGTGGAGTATCGACAAAATTTGATTGGAGATATTGGAAGGAACCAATTAATATTGATCTTGATAAGGAGATTGAACTTCCAGACATAAATGATGACCCTAATATTTATGGGATAGCAATGTATGGAGCAGTTATACCACCAGACGCAATATCACTAGAAGAATACCTGAAAAATAACGGGTTAATTTAGATGCTGATATAGACTAAAAACTAGGATTTAGCCACGTGAACCCAGAAACCGGGGTTTTTCGGAGATTTACATGGCTCAAACCCATTATTTCTCGTAAAAACAGGGTTTATTTGCGTAAGTTATCAAAAATTTTGTTAAATAAAGGATAAGAGCATCATGTCTAACACTATTGTAGAAAAAGTCAAAGATTTCCTGGTCAGATTAGTCAAAGACGAATCTTTCCGCGCTCAATTAACTAATAAGAAAGTAGAGGAAGTGAGAAAAGTAATGGCAGAAAATGGCTATACCTTTTCTCAAAATGAATTTGAAAAAGCCGCTATCAAAATTCTGGAATTCAAAGAATTAGGTGAATTTCACGACCTAACGGAAAAGGAATTAATCGGTGCTGTTGGTGGAGTATCGACTAAATTTGATTGGAGACATTGGGAGGGATCAATTAATCTTGATATTAATATTGATTTTGATAAGGATATTAAGGAAATTCCAGACATAGATATAATTGAAATTCACGCTCCTATTGCGGTAGCACATTATGGAGTAGTTATGCCACCAAACGCAGAGGCAGAGTTATTAATATCAACTGACTACCTAGATGCTATAGACTAAAAACCAGGATTTATGCACGCGAACCCAGAAACCGGGTTTTCTCGTAGCTATTTTGATGGATTCGATGGTTCTGCGAACCCATGAAATACTCGATTATTATGGCAATACTAATAATCCTGTACCTCGTTGTTTTGATTCGAGCAATAACTACAAACAAATGCAACTATAACAGGTTGTTAATTTGTTATGTACTGTTAAACAAAGGATAAAATCGTCATGTCTAAAACTATTGTCGAAAAAGTCAAAGATTTCCTTGTCAGATTAGTCAAAGACGAATCTTTTCGCACTCAATTAACTAATAAAAAAGTAGAAGAAGTGAGAAAGGTACTGGCAGAAAATGGCTATACCTTTTCTCAAAATGAATTTGAAAAAGCCGCTATCAAAATTCTGGAGTTCAAAGAATTAGGCGAATTTCACGACCTCACGGAAGAGGAATTAGTCGGTGCTGTTGGTGGAGTATCGACAAAATTTGATTGGGATTTGAAGTTTGATTTTGATTTTGATCAGGATATTAAGGACTTTCCAGACATAGATATAACTGGAATCCACCCTGGTGGTGGGATTATAGCAATGTATGGAGTAATTCTGCCACCAGATGAAGAGTTAAAAATATCAGTTGAATACTCATTTAATTTAGATGCTGTAGACTAAAAACCAGAATTTACCCACGGGAACCCAAAAATCAGGTTTTTTCGTAGCTATTTTGATGGAGTCGATGGTTCTGCAAACCCATGAAATACTCGATTATTATGGCAATTCTAATAATCCTGTACCTCCTTGTTTTGGTTTGAACAATAAATACAAACAAATGCAACTATAAAATGCAACTATAACAGGTTGTTAATTTGTTATATACTGTTAAATCAAGGATACAATCATCATGTCTAACAATATTGTTGAAAAAGTCAAAGATTTCCTTGTCCGATTCGTCAAAGACGAATCTTTTCGCGCTCAATTAACTAATAAAAAAATAGAGGAAGTGAGAAAAGTAATGGCAGACAGTGGCTATACCTTTTCTCAGAATGAATTTGAAAAAGCCGCTATCAAAATTCTGGAATTCAAAGAATTAGGCGAATTTCACGACCTCACGGAAGAGGAATTAGTGGGGGCTGTTGGTGGTTTGAAAAAATTTGATTTGGAAGATTACGATTTTCCTATCCAGCCAATGTACGGCATTGTCATTTGGCCTCCTAAAGATGAAGATCCTCACCCACAACCAGATTGCAAACCGTGGATGTGCTATCAAGCCATGTATGGGGTGGTGGTTCATGATTTGGAGCTTAGTGAAGCAGTTATACATCCTGACTCAGGTTATATAGAGTAAATTAGCCACAGACTCCGCTTACGCCACGTCTGGGGCTAAGTGCTGACGCGCACGCTCGGCGTTAAGCGTTCCCTAGCCGCCCTGAAAGGGCTAGGGTCTGTTTTCAAACCCAAAATTGGCATAAATTGTAGGTTGGGGAGCCACTCCGTTGCGGAGGTTCCCTCCGTTATAGGAAGTGGCGTTTGAGGGACGAAACCCAACATTCTTCGTTCAATTTGTTGGGTTTGGTTTCGTTCCACCCAACCTACACCATAGTTTGAAAACTTGTCAATTCAAACAATTAAGAGGATAAAATACTGAAAATCAAATTGCAGCAGTACTAGAACCATTGTTACTACCAAAGTGACCTAGATTTATCTTTCAAATCCATCTCTAATAGGAAATACAGGAATTTAGATATATTGTACCTCCGGAATAAAAGTAAGGTGGATTGTGTCCACCCTACTTATTTTTTCAATAACCGAAGCCAAGATTTGGTGCATTAGGTTTTACCTAACCTACACCATGTCCATATATAAATAAATCTATAAGTTAATTTATAGTCCATTCAAGATAATTATACTTAGAGGTTTTTATGTCATATCGCCGCACAAGTTATGCCGTTTGGGAAATTACTTTAAAATGTAATCTTGCCTGTAGTCATTGTGGTTCCCGTGCCGGTAGCCAGCGTACCAACGAGCTTTCCACAGAAGAAGCCTTGGATCTCGTTCGGCAAATGGCAGAAGTGGGGATTAAAGAAGTTACCCTAATTGGTGGTGAAGCATTTTTACGTCCAGACTGGTTACAAATTGCCAAAGCGATTACTGATGCAGGAATGCTTTGCGGTATGACCACTGGCGGCTATGGCATCTCTTTGGAAACCGCAGGTAAAATGAAGGCAGCAGGTATTCGTACTGTCTCCGTTTCTATTGATGGCCTAGAGGCAACTCACGATCGCTTACGAGGGAAAAAAGGCTCTTGGAAATATGCCCTTAAGACTATAAAACACTTAAGGGAAGCTGGCATTTTTGTCGGCTGTAATACCCAGATTAACCGCCTGTCTGCCCCAGAATTTCCTCGCATATATGAATGCATCCGCGATGCTGGTGCCCTTGCTTGGCAAATTCAACTTACCGTACCCATGGGAAATGCGGCGGACAATGCAGATATTCTTCTCCAACCCCACGAGCTCCTGGATATATATCCTATGATCGTCCGCGTTGCCCGTCGGGCATATCGGGAAGGAGTTAAGGTGCAACCAGGAAATAACATTGGTTACTACGGACCTGAGGAAAGAATACTAAGAGGACGGGGTAAAGAGTACGAATTGGGATTTTGGCAAGGTTGCTCTGCCGGACTTTCTACCTTAGGGATAGAAGCTGACGGAGCCATTAAAGGTTGTCCTTCCTTACCTACAACAGCTTACACAGGTGGTAATATTAGAGACTTTTCTCTACATGAAATAGTTGAAAATAGTGAAGAATTAAATTTTAACCTGGGAGCCGGAACACCAGAGGGGACAAAACACCTGTGGGGTTTCTGTAAAACTTGCGAATTCGCGGAACTTTGCCGTGGTGGTTGCAGTTGGACTGCTCATGTTTTCTTCGATCGCAGGGGCAACAATCCTTACTGTCATCATCGCGCCCTCGTCCATGCAGAACGAGGCTTGAGGGAGCGGGTAGTTCCTAAAGTTAAGGCGCAAGGACTGCCCTTTGATAATGGTGAATTTGAGCTAATTGTGGAACCTATGGATGCTCCTTTACCAGAGAACGATCCATTAAGGTTTACTGCTGACAGTATCCAGTGGCCGGAAAATTGGCAAGATGAGCCGGAAGTTGCCTACTCAGTGATAGGAGGATAAATTGTGGCAGAAAATTCAGAAACTGTTGAAATGCAAGGGAAATCCAATCAAGTTGAATCATCCAAAAATTCATCACAAACAACCCCCCTGCTCCCCCGTTCTGGTTGGAATAGTCAATTAACTTATTTGAAAGTAATTTTGCAAGCAAAACAAACTTTAGATAGCAGATTGTATTCTGATCAACATAAATCAAAAATTTGACCTATCAACTATTTTCAAGTGATACTAAGTTGCATTCAAAGATAGTACCCAGTCATTGCGACGTAAGGCAGCAATCTCATTGACTCGAACTACTGGTCTGTCCCATTAATTTTGATGAGTCGCGGGTGGTTAGATCCCCGACTTCTACATCAATATCCGTACATTGTAGCAATTCCTAGGATAGAAGTCGGGGATCTGTTAGCCATCAGAACTTATGGGACAGACCACTACTATGATAGAACGCAACTTGGTATGACTAACTCCTCAAGGGCGCACGCAATGCGCCCTTACTCCTCAAGGGCGCACGCAATGCGCCCCTACTCCTCAAGGGCGCACGCAATGCGCCCCTACTCCTGAACTCCGAACTCCCTATTTTCAAGTTAGTCTCCCACGGTCAAATCCCACAACCTGCCCATGAAAATATATCTCAAGTGCGGCTCCCACACCTAAGCTGTCAACTAACAACTATCAACCATTTTCAAGCTAGCTAGCAAATGAGGTATATATTTTTAACAAACTTCGCGTAATTCCCCTTCCTCAGGGTAGCAGGGAGGGGATGTAAGCGAGTCAAAAGTGAAACGTCTTATTGATAATTTTTACCGTAGGTAAAACAGGCAATAGGACAGTTGAGCTTTTGACAAATTATT
>JASJDS010000074.1 GCA_030065055.1 Calothrix sp. MO_192.B10 | reverse complement strand
AATATCGCCGTGCCCAGCAACCGATTATTTTCCCTGAATGAGTATAAATATTCTTGGCAGGGCACGGCATCTACCATATTTTCCCATATGCGATCGGTTAAATATCGCCGTGCCCAGCAACCGATTATTTTCCCTGAATGAGTATAAATATTCTTGGCAGGGCACGGCATCTAGCATATTTTGTCATCGGCGATAGGTTAAATATCGCCGTGCCCAGCAACCAATTATTTTCCCTGAATGAGTATAAATATCCATTGTAGGGGCACGGCATCTACCATATTTTCCCATATGCGATCGGTTAAATATCGCCGTGCCCAGCAACCGATTATTTTCCCTGAATGAGTATAAATATTCTTGGCAGGGCACGGCATCTACCATATTTTCCCATATGCGATCGGTTAAATATCGCCGTGCCCAGCAACCGATTATTTTCCCACTTGGGATGATGAGGTGATGGGGTGATGAATTAATAAGTAATAAAGAGAAATTTGTCTCCTTCCCTCCTTCCCTCCTTCACTCCCCACACTCACCCCTTGAGAGGGCACGGCGTGTTTAATATTTTTGGCAAACCGGTATATTATCGATGCCGTGCCCCTACGGGGGGATGTGTTGGGGAAATAACCCAGGGTTAGGGTTACGGAGGAAATATTACCCACCTGTGATAAGTCTATCCACCGGGGACTATACCTGCGTCAAAATTACTTTTATGCTAATACCAGAAAGGATAAACGGCTAAAATAACCGAACATAGGAGACGTTGATGACAACAACACAAGTAACAGCTCAAGACCTTTTCCGTGCTGCTTATGAAAATCGCTACACTTGGGATAAGAGTTTTCCCGGTTATACCGCAGAAATTACTTTTAAGGATGGAGAACAGGTATTTACAGGTAAGGTTCGCGTTAACCCCGATTTAAAGGCAGAAGTCTTTGATGTAGATAACGAGGAAGCACACAAAGCAATTCACAATCAGTTGTGGGAAATTGCAATTCACCGCATCCGCCGCAGCTTTGAAGATACCCACGGTGCCAATACTTTCAGTTATGGTGATACAGATGAAACTGGTGCTGTGGAAATTTTTGTGGGTGGTAAGTCAGCAGGGGATAAATACAAACTCCGTAATAATGAAGTGTGCTTAGTTCATCGCCAGATTCATGGTGTTGTAGTTACCATTAATACCTTCAGCAGTCATGATACTGGGGAAGGCTATCTTTCCCACCGTTATGACTCTGTATACCACGATCCCAAAACTGGGGAACAAAGAGGTGGAAAAAGCCAGTTTGAAGATGAATACGAGAAGGTGGATAAGTATTATATCCTCAATCGTCGTCATATCACTACTGAAACTGAAGGTAAAACCTCTGTACAGGAATTTATCTTTTCCAATATTCAATTATTAGGTTAATTTGCTGGTTGAGGATATTGCTTGGAGGTATCTAGCTGTTTTAATATCCTGGATAATTGACCGCAGTTAGGACTATTTGCAATTGAATCAAGTACTCATTTAAAAAATTACAACTCTTGTAGGGTGGGCATTTTTGTCTGCCTATTTTTTTATGCGATCACTTAACATCTTTTATCCAAAGTTCAATAATTATTGATTATTTTATTTTTTGGAAGTCCCAAAATACCTGGTTTTGTTGAGAATAGAGTAGTGCAATTGAGAATTAAACCCCGATCTCACAAAATCGCGTTGCTCCCCTATCGTGTCACATTCAGTCCGACGACAATTGTACCTGACCTAGAGAAGGTAGCTAACCTTAGTCCTGGTGAAACAGTAAACCCGAAAATAACCAGTCGTGCGATCGCACTTCCCTAAAAAGGAATCCACTCTAACCTATCAAACCACTCCTGTGCTTCTGTCGTCTCCCAAACTAACAACAGTTCCTGTGCGAGTTGTCCCATGGGGGTTTTGGGACGTATCCAAAATAATCCCCAAATATGACCGCCATTTGCCCAATGTGCTTCTATATGTGCTGGCATACTGGTACGATTGTCCGTAACCAGTAATCTTTTTGTTCGCTCCAAATAGGTCAAAACATCAGGATCTAATGTTCCGAATGTTGGTGCATCTGGTTCACCCACCCGCAAAATATCTATGGTGGGATTAAGACGCAATACAGCCACTTTCAGGCGAGGTGGCAAGTTTTCATCCAGCAAGAAACGTACTTTCACGATACATTTATTTGCTGATGGAGCTTTTCAGCTTTTAATGCCCTTAAACGCTGGACTAACGGTGAAGGATTAGCACACCACTCTTGATAACGTTCTTCCCGCCACTTTGCCAAACGTGTCATATAAGCATCCATTTGGGAACGATTGTGCAGATAGTAAGTAATAGTAGCGTGAATCTGCTCTAGGGTGAGACTGGGCAAGTGAGCAGCTATTTCTTCCGGTGAATACCCTTCCAAATAATAATCAATCACATTATCTACGCCGATGCGATGCCCTTTGATACGAATGTCATCCGGTGACAAAAATTCAAAATAATCTTCTAATTGCATCGGTTTGTACGGCGATGAAGTCTAATTCTATTTTAATGGGATTCGCGTTTGGGGAAATGGGTAGTTGGTTGGTAACGGATCAAAAGAGGATAACGGATGATTTGGAAGTTCTGAAATTTAGGTAATGGCAAGAGGGATACGCAATCATCCTTGTTCTAAAATCCTTTCAATATCTTGTGTTGCATACAAAATCCTCACAACATCAATGCTTTCATCTCGTTCAAAATAAAAAATTAGATAATTTTTAAACCCTTTGACAGCCCACTTGCGTAAACCTTGCAGACGAAGATTCTCGGAAGAATATTGGCTACCCATTCCAGGCATTTTTGCTAACTGTGCAAGAGTTTCTCTGACAGCATCAAAAAATTGCAGTGCTGCATCCGTGTTTTCTTGGGCAATGCAAGCAAAATTTTTATCAATATCCAAATTGGCTTTAGGGGTAATAACGATCCGCTTTGTCATTATTCACCCAATTGTTGCTTATTTATCAAGTGCTTGCGTTTTTGCTCCCACCATTCATCTGTAACTTCTATTACTTCGCCACTATCCAGTCCTGCAATTAAAAGTTCTTCTAAATGTTCTTGATTCTGGCGTTGTTGCTCTTGACAGATTAACTCTTGTAGGTATTCGCTAACTGAATCATAGTTACCTTTGGCGACTTGTTCCTCTACAAAAGCCTTGATTGAATCTGGTAGGGAAATATTAATGTTGGTCATACCTGATGCTTGGAAAAAATGCCTTTCTTTTAATTTTATCAAGGCAGTGGGCAAAGCACTCCTATCCGCCAGGGAATATAATTCCTCCGCAGTCGCTACAAGTCGGCATAGCCGCCCAACGCGCTGCTCTCTGTCTCAAAGCTGAAGTCCATTAAAATGGACTGAAATGCGATCGCTGTCTAACAACAAGCCTTTCGGCTACGCAACTCCCTAAAATTGAAATATGCCAATCAATTTAAATGTACCCCAGTCCCCACTATCCAATAACCTGAAGGTGACACTCCTCATAGAAACCCTCCCTTCTGGAAAAATTGCTGCATCTGTGTTTGAGTTTCCGGACTGTCGAGTAGAAGCACAAACAAGAGAAGAAGCTATTACCCAAATTAAAACAGCCTTTTTAGAACGGCTCAAGCATATTGAAACAATTTCTTGGGAGGTGCCAATTCAGGCTTCACAACCTAGGTGGATGCAATTTGCAGGTGTCTTTAAAGATGACCCAGATTTCCAAGAAATTATGTCAGCAATTCGAGCCGAACGAACCTCAGATGATGAATCTGAAGTTGATCCCTCATACTACTTATAGAAGCGGGTTGTTGTGTCTTGTGTATATTCTCGATACCGACCATGTTTCATTAATTCTCCGCAATCATCCGCAAGTTATTGCCAAGGCTTCCCTATATCCAATTGCTGTGACTATAATTACAGTTCAAGAACTCTTCAATGGCTGGGTTGGAAAGATTAACGATCCTTCACTGATACATAATCTGCCTGCACTCTACACAAAACTTTGGACAACCGTAAAATATCTCCAGACAATTGAGGTGATGGATTTTACACCAGAAGCTGACAGTTGTCTCAAGCAATTATTGAAAGATAATCCACCCCTGCGGAAAAATCGCCTGCAAAAAGATATGCGAATTGCTGCGATCGCCTTATCTCTGAATGCTACAATTGTTACCCGCAATCAACGGGATTTTGGGCTAGTACCGGGACTGGTAATTACAGATTGGACATTTTAGACATAATTGGTCAATGTGAAGGAAGAGGGTTTGAGCGGAAGAAGGAAGAAGGTTTTTATGTTTGTCAGAAGCTTGGAAGACTCCCAAACTCCTTCCGTCGTAAACGACGGGGCTTGTATCCATAAGTCAGAAGGGTTTGAGCGGAGGGTTTTCCTTCTGCCTTCTGCCTCCAGCTCCCGTTGCCGTATCCGTTGGCAGAAGCCTTCGGTCATACCCCCCAACCGATTCACCCACAGTATCATAAATTTCCACAGCGATTAAACCAAGTGCGTTAAAACCCACTCTCATGCCTTGCCCAGTCTGATTTATCAGACTTTGTTTATTAGCCTCAGAATGAATTCTGAGGCGGTATGGATAGGAGTGCAAGTTATCAGTACAAACCAATTTGTGGACAAATCAAGGGTCTGACCCTCTATTCGCTAGGGACTGTTTTCAAACCCAAAATTAGTATCAATTTTAGGTTGGGTTGAGGAACGTAGACCCGTAAAGCCTACGGCATAGCTCCGCTTACCGCGCAGCGTGTCGCGAAAGCGACTCAGGGGCTTCTCGAAGAGTAACCCAACATTTTCCGTACACCTGTGTTTCCTAGCTTTGACATTTTATAAATGGTTGGTTTATTTACGCGCCCGGTGTACTAGATCCCCGACTTTTTGAAAAAGTCGGGGATCTGTTGGGTTCTGTGGCGCATTGGTAGAATATATTGAATGCATGAGCGATCGCTTCCATTATAAATTATGCAAGTTACGGAAAAACGCCGCTACACCCCAGAGGAATATTTAGCACTAGAAGAAATTGCTGAATACAAAAGTGAATACATTGACGGGGAAATTATTCCAATGGCAGGTGGATCTACCAATCATAATCGAATTACTTTAAATTTAAGTGCCAACCTGAATTTTGCATTTAGACAAGAAGATTACGAAGTTTTCATGGTTGATGTTCGCCTCTGGATACCCAAAAGGCGAATTTACACTTATCCCGATGTAATGATTGTGGTAGAGGAACCGGAATATTTTGATCACCGCACGGATACTATTACCAATCCTCAAGTAATTATTGAGGTATTGTCAAATTCAACACAAGCATATGACCGGGAAGGCAAGTTTCAAGCCTACCGCACTATACCTAGTTTTAAAGAATATTTGCTCATCGACCAAACCAATATTTATGTAGAACAGGTTTCTAAGACTGGGAATAAGCGATGGATATTGCGGGAATATGATGATGAAGATGAGGCAATTTCCTTAGAGTCCGTAGCTTTTGAAATTTCTATGCAGGATTTGTATAACAAGGTCAAGTTTGAGGTGGTTGAGTCCCAAGCTGATGGGGATAAGGGATAAATAAATTAGAGTTATTGCCATTATTTATCAAATCAAGTAGTAAAAATACTGATTTAAAATTCCCGAACCCATAACCCCAAAAATGATATTACATTGACTCAATCCCTGAACTATTAATACTTTTAATTTATGAGTACATTATTAATTACTCAAACCAGAAAAAAATAAGAGAATGAGATACTAATAAACGCAATACATTGATGTCAACTTTATCTTTACATAACAACAATATATTACCGAAATTAATTATTACATCTTTTCACATACCATACTGGTAGTGCAGTGTGGCGTAAGTAAACTGACACTTTGCACCTGTTTTCAAAACCGGTTTTTTTGAATGTGTGCTGTTGGATCGGTTTTTTTAGTCTTTGCGAGAGTGCTGCATATCAGTAAAGCAATATTGGCAAAGCAAAATTGTTTAATTTCTCAGGGTGAACGAAAAAATGTGTGAGAGAGCCAAAATACTTATTACTTATTACTTCATTATTTTCGCTCACCCCATTTCTCATACACCGGTACAGGGAATCTAGCAGGAGAAAATCATGCCCAAAACCTTTGCAACTATCGATGGCAATGAAGCAGTTGCTCGCGTCGCTTACCGCTTAAACGAAGTAGTCGCCATTTATCCCATTACCCCATCCTCACCCATGGGAGAATGGACTGATACTTGGTCTGCAAATGGTCGTGCTAACCTCTGGGGGACGGTTCCTAGTGTAATTGAAATGCAGAGTGAGGGAGGAGCCGCCGCCGCCGTCCACGGGGCATTACAAACGGGTTCTCTGACAACAACTTTCACCTCTTCCCAAGGACTGTTGTTGATGATTCCCAACCTCTACAAAATTGCTGGGGAACTCACCAGTGCTGTTATCCATGTGGCTGCCCGTTCCCTAGCTACCCAAGCCCTATCTATTTTCGGGGATCAAAGCGATGTGATGGCAGCCCGTGCCACTGGCTTTGCTTTGCTGTGTTCCGCTTCAGTACAGGAAAGTTTAGACTTTGCCCTGATTGCCCAAGCCGCTACCCTAAAAGCGCGGGTTCCCTTCATGCACTTTTTCGATGGGTTCCGCACTTCCCACGAAATTCAGAAGGTAGAACTGCTGCAAGATGAGGATTTACGGGCATTGATTGATGATGATGCCATTCTTGCCCACCGTGCCCGCGCTTTGACTCCCGATCGCCCTATACTTAGAGGTACGGCACAAAATCCGGATGTTCATTTCCAAGCTAGGGAAAGTGCTAACCCCTACTACAATGCTTGTGCGGATATTGTCCAGGCAACAATGGACAGGTTTGGGGAGCAAACAGGCAGGTATTACCGTATCTTTGATTACCACGGGGCACCGGATGCAGAGCGGGTAATTGTTCTCATGGGTTCTGGTTGTGAAACGGTGCATGAAACGGTGGATTATCTCAACGCCCGTGGGGAAAAGGTTGGAGTTGTAAAGGTGCGTTTGTACCGTCCCTTTGATGTGGAGCGGTTTGTTGCCGCCTTACCCAAAACTACCCGGAGCATCGCAGTTTTAGATCGTACCAAGGAACCAGGTAGTATTGGTGAACCCCTGTATCTAGACGTAGTCACCGCCATCCACGAAAATAATCTAAAATCTAAAATCCAAAATCTAAAATCTATTATTGGTGGGCGTTATGGTATTTCCTCCAAGGAATTTACCCCGGCAATGGTACAGGCAATATTTGCCAACTTAGCCTTAGAAAAACCGAAAAATCACTTTACCGTTGGTATTAATGACGACGTTACCCACACTTCCCTCAACTTTGACCCCAACTTCTCCACGGAAGCAGATGAGGTGGTGCGGGCAATGTTCTATGGTTTGGGTTCCGATGGTACCGTAGGGGCAAACAAAAACTCGATCAAAATTATTGGGGAAGAAACCGACAACTACGCCCAAGGGTACTTTGTCTACGATTCCAAAAAGTCGGGTTCCATGACTGTTTCCCACCTGCGTTTTGGTCCCCGTCCCATTCATTCTACCTATTTAATAGACAAAGCTAACTTTATTGGTTGCCATCAGTGGGTATTTCTAGACCGGGTAGATGTACTGAAGGCGGCTGTGCCAGGGGCAACATTCCTCATAAATAGTCCCTATGATGTGGATACAGTTTGGGAAAATCTACCACCACAGGTACAACAGCAGATTATTGACAAGCACCTCAAATTTTACGTCATTGATGCCAACCAAGTTGCCCGCGATAGTGGTATGGGCAGGCGAATCAATACCATTATGCAAGTGTGCTTCTTTGCCTTAGCCGGAGTATTGCCCCAGGAACAAGCGATCGCTAAAATTAAACAAGCGATCGAAAAGACTTATGGTAAGAAAGGTGTGGAAGTTGTCCAGATGAACCTGAAGGCGGTGGACAATACCCTGAAGAACTTACAGAAAGTTGATGTTCCCAATACAGTCACCAATCCAAAATCCAAAATCGACAATCCAAAATTCATCGACTCCGCCCCCGAATTTGTCCGGGATGTGCTGGGTAAAATGATGGCTTGGCAAGGAGATGATTTACCAGTGAGTGCCTTACCTGTGGATGGTACCTATCCCACGGGTACGGCGAAATGGGAAAAACGCAGCGTCGCCCAAGAAATACCTGTGTGGGATAGGGATGTTTGCGTTCAGTGCGGTAAATGTGTGATGGTATGTCCCCACGCCGCAATTAGGGGTAAGGCTTACCAACCCAGTGAATTAGAGCAAGCTCCCCCTACCTTTAAATCTACCAATGCCAAGGACAAGGACTTTGCCGGACAGAAGTTTACCATTCAAGTAGCCCCGGAAGATTGTACAGGCTGCGGTATTTGTGTGGATATTTGCCCTGCCAAAAATAAGGCACAACCAGAACGTAAAGCCATTAATATGGAACCCCAGTTACCCTTGCGGGAACAAGAGCGAGCCAACTGGGATTTCTTCCTCAATTTACCCAATCCCGATAGACGTAACTTAAAACTGAACCAAATTCGCCAACAACAACTGCAAGAACCCCTATTTGAATTTTCCGGGGCTTGCGCTGGTTGCGGCGAAACCCCATACTTAAAATTGGTAACACAACTATTTGGCGATCGCTTACTGGTTGCTAATGCTACAGGTTGTTCTTCTATATATGGGGGTAACTTACCTACCACCCCCTGGACAAAAAATAGTGACGGTAGGGGCCCAGCATGGTCTAATAGTTTATTTGAGGATAATGCTGAATTTGGTTTGGGTTTCCGCCTTTCTGTGGATAAACAGGCTGAGTATGCAGGGGAACTCCTCCAGCAATTGAGTGGGGAAGTTGGGGATAATCTGGTGCAATCCCTTCTCAATACCCAACAAAGGACTGAAGCTGATATCTGGGAACAACGGGAACGGGTTGCTCAGTTAAAGCAGCAGTTAAACAACATCAATACATCCGACAGCAATCTCCAATCCAAAATCCAAACCCTGCAATCCCTCGCTGATTATTTGGTGAGAAAGAGCGTGTGGATAGTAGGTGGTGACGGTTGGGCCTATGATATTGATTTTGGCGGATTGGATCATGTTTTGGCAAGCGATCGCAATGTGAATATCCTGGTCATGGATACAGAGGTATATTCCAACACCGGCGGACAGTCTTCTAAGGCCACCCCCAAGGCAGCCGTTGCCAAGTTCGCCGCTAGTGGTAAACCCGTCGCCAAGAAGGATTTGGGACTCATGGCAATGACCTATGGTAACGTCTACGTAGCGAGTGTAGCATTGGGAGCCAGGGACGAACATACACTGAAAGCATTCCTAGAAGCAGAAGCTTACGATGGTCCTTCTTTGATTATTGCCTACAGCCATTGCATAGCCCACGGCATCAACATGACTACGGCAATGAGTCGCCAAAAAGAATTGGTAGAATCTGGGCGTTGGTTGTTATATAGATATAATCCTGACTTAGTAGCACAGGGCAAGAACCCCTTACAGTTAGATAGCCGTCAACCCAAGCAATCCGTGGAACAGTCCATGTATCAAGAAAATCGCTTCAAAATGCTGACTAAGAGCAAGCCAGAATTGGCTGGGGATTTGTTGCAACAGGCTCAAGCTGAGGCGGAAGCACGTTGGCGGATGTATGAGTATTTAGCGGCTCGGAAAGTAGAAAAATAATCTACTTGACTGCATTCAATTTTGAGCCTGGAATTGCACATTACTATTACCACTAGGGACTGTTTTCAAACTTCAATTTAGCTGAATCGTAGGTTGGGTTGAGTTTACGAAACCCAACATTTTGCGTCAAATTTGTTGGGTTACTCTTCGAGAAGCCGCTGTTGCGTCTACACAACCTTCTAACCAACCTACACGGTAGTTTGAAAACACATTTTTATTATTCCTGGGAGAAAAAACTCCAGTTTTCCAGATGGATGAGATTTAACTCTTGTAGGGTGGGCAAAGATGCCCACCTTTTTGCAATGCGATCACTTTAAATTTGTTGGATTTATGAGGCGTTTACAAAATTGGGATAGTCGCCATTTTGATAATTTATCAACTAGTGTAACAAGTATTTACAGATTTTGATAAATATTCTGTGTTAGAACAGCCTGTGGCTTTTACGCCTACTGAACTCGCCATCATTGAGCAGCGTCATGGAATTGGTGAAAGTTGATGATGTGCGATACGCGTATAGCCCTCCGGGCATTCAAGAAACGCGCAGCGTGTCGCGAAAGCGACTCAGCGTAAAGCCTCCGGCTTATCGCGTAGTGAACCCCCAAAAAAATCTATTGTAAATTTTTATAAATTTTGCCAGACAATAATTAATCTCATACAGTGTATATTTTATGCTAATAATAACTATTAATTTTACATATTTAATCTGGGAGAGCCATTTATTTTTACGCAAGTTGACTTAATTAGGACTTACGCAACTGGCATATTTTTTCTGTA
Organism: Calothrix sp. MO_192.B10; assembly: GCA_030065055.1. Classification (GTDB taxonomy): domain Bacteria; phylum Cyanobacteriota; class Cyanobacteriia; order Cyanobacteriales; family Nostocaceae; genus Calothrix_A. The sequence continues at coordinate 65,850 of JASJDS010000074.1, read as the reverse complement.
GGGTGCGTGACGTTGCAAGAATATTTTAACGTAACAATCAGACTTGTAACATCACGCACCAATGACCGATTGTGAAATTGCGTAAGTCTTGTTAATAAAGGAACGGGATTACCAAATTACTATTTTGAGCGACGATCAAAACATTAATTCAGGCATCCATCGGGCTATAAATATGTCTAGTTTCCAGCATTACGAACAATATACAGGAAGTAATGGAGGACAAAATAGTCCTTACAATTACGTCAATATTTCTGAAGTCAAACTTATCTGGCTAAATAAATGATTCTGGGTGCATCCCAGTTTTTATGATTCAATGAAATAATAAAATTTCAAGTGTCATTGCAAGGAACGTAGACGCGCAGCGGCTTCTCGAAGAGTAGCAATCCCAACCATTGTGATCGCTTCATTCCTCGCAATGACGGAAGATTATTAGGTTTTGCAAAAGTGGGATGCTCCCAATGATTCTTGCACTGGCGATTAATTTTAAACTTTTTAGGCATCCTCTAAAAAAAATAAATCTATCAATTAAAGTCATGAACAAACTTTTCAAACCTTACTTTGAGCGTCACGACTCGCGCGTTCCCTTGCGACTATCGTCGTCGCGGGGTCGCTCGTCAATTATTAGAAGATCGGCGAGACGATGGCTATTGGATTGAAGCAAGCATTTGATATTGACAATGACTTGAAACTAGACATAGTAGGATATGGACTTGGTTTAGGTGAAGTCAATTGGTATCAAAACCCTAATTGGCACTGTCCTCAAGTTCTAGCGAAAAAAAGTAACTCTAATGCCAAAAAACCTTGTAGAACCAATTAAGTTTTCCGACAAATATCTCAAAGCAATCTGGCTGACGAATGCGGAAAACTATTACATCGAAAATCGAACTATTGTCGTTAATCTTGGGCAAGAGAAAACTTACATTGCCGTATTCCCAGAGAAATATTTACTTCCAATAACTTCAACTATTCTCAAAGAAGTGAGCTTGAAAACTGGTGATTCTTTGCTATTGATTGAGATTTTTGATTCCATCAATATTGGTGGCATTGTATTGGATCCAGCATGGCATCAATTAGGGGAAATAAGCGACTTTCCCAAAGATGTACCTTTGTGGAAATCCCCTCAATATGATGTGGGAACAGTAGAATTTGACCCCTACTTTGTCACAGGTTTAGCCGATCGACCACAGCAAAATAAGCTTAGGAAGTACCAAGTCAAAGTCAATTTGTGGTTTTCCCCCGCTAATACCAATGCTGCTATCCATAACAAACACGCAGTGCGAGAATTTCTAGAAGTTCACACTCAAATTTACGGCACAGGTAGAATGCAAAAGTTTCATGCTAATGACTTTAATACTCTCTACGAAGATGTGTTAATGAGTCCGGGGGATACTCATATTCCTTTTGCAAGTGTCGATGAGAAGGGAAGATTTATCTATCCTTGGCATCAGTATTATGCTGATACCGATTGTATTTGGATGGCGAATGAATTTCATCCCATCAGTTAAGTTCAATAGTAAGTTAAATAGCAAACTCAATTGTTAATTATTGCCAGAGTAAATCATGTCAAATTCAAATTTTTCTCCCGATCACGCCTACAAATTCCTAAAAGTAGAGGAATATTTTGCTCATTATAGAGAATGGGAAAAGCTGGAAAAAGTAACTTCTCATTCCTTATATTTGGATGAGTCTGATGATAAAGCATTAGCCTTAGATTTTGAAAAAAGTGATGGGCAAAAATGCACAATGCTCATTCAATTTTTACAACAGGATATCTTTCGGGTGCGCTTCAGACCTGATAAAAATCCCACTGGAGGAAATCCTTATACAGATATTAATACCCGTTCGGCAGTTACTAATACCTTCAAAGAATTAAGAAAGTTTTTGGAAGATAAGAGAGGTTCTTTTAGTATCCAGGAGAACAAAATTTCTGACGGTAAGTTTGAATTCATTACCAAGCCTGCCACAAACAGTCCCATTGCTACAACTAAACCTTCCCTTAAACTGGTTGTCAACTATAATCCCTTTACCCTAGAAGTTTTTCATCGTTTCAATGACGGTACAGAATTGAGGGTTTGGAAAACAGCAGAACCTGGCATTTATTTCACAGAAAATGGAGACGAATATTCCATTATTCAAGCAGTTAAAAAACCAGGAAGTGCTAGATATATTGGTTTTGGCGAACAAGGAGGTAAGCAACTCTACAAAAATACCGATCGATTAAATTATTTCAACTACGACAATATGCGTTACCGACAAATATATAATGAAGGACCTCTAGACAACAGAGAACCCCTTTATCATACCGATCCCTTCTTTATGGAATTTAATGGGGCTTGTGATGTTGGTGACGGAGATAGTGTTATTTATGGGATTTTTATCGATAACACCTCTCAAGTGTTGATGGATATTGCTCATGACAATTCCAGTCGTTATATGTTCGGCATCCGCTTTGGCGAACTAGACTATTACTTTATGTTAGGAAAGGAGGCAAAAGACATTCTAGAGTGTTTTACCTCCATTGTGGGCAAAGAAAGATTAAAACCTCGTTATGCCTTGGGATATCATCAAGGGTGTTATGGCTATGAAAGTCGGGGCGCATTAGAATGGGTCGTAGGTAAATATCGATACCATCAAATTCCTCTAGACGGTCTTCACGTAGATGTAGATATACAGAACAATTACCAGACTTTTACCATTGATGAAAATAAGTTTCCCAACCCGCAAGAAATGTTTGGGAACTTAAAAGCTCAAGGGGTAAAATGCAGTACCAATATTACTCCAATTATTAGCAACAAAGACCCCAACTATACTACCTACGCAGAAGGACGAGACAATAATTATTTTGTCATCGATCGACGTTCCAGCGATAACAGAACCAACCAGAATTATAATGTGGGTTACGAACAGTTAGGGCAATATAACGACGCTGAAGGCAACTTTAACAGTGGCAACCCTTATATTGGCGAAGTTTATTATGGGGGCAATCGGGGAACCACTGGCCATTATGCTGACTTTGCGCGACCAGAAGTAAGAGAATGGTGGGGGCGACAATATCAATTTCTGTTCGACATGGGTTTAGAAATGGTATGGCAGGATATGACTACCCCAGCCATCCGCGATACCCGAGGGGATATGAAAGGATTTCCCTTTAATTTACTTTTGAACAGTAACCAATTTTCCCAAGAAAATGTAACCACAGGAGAAGAAGGAACCCCCGAAGAACAACTAGCAGCCCTCAAAATTTGGAACTTGTATTCTTATAATCTCCACAAAGCGACTTATAAAGGATTAAACAATCTTACAGGTCGGGAAAACGGACAAGGGAAAAAGAAACGTAACTTTATTATTGGCCGAGGTAGTTTCGCAGGAATGCACCGTTGGGCAGGTTTATGGACGGGAGATAACTCTTCCTCTTGGGACTTTCTCAAGATGAATGTCGCTCAAGTTCTTTCGGTAGGAATGTGTGGCTTATCTATTTGCGGTCAGGATATTGGCGGTTTTGAACGAGAATATGATTGGGAACAATGGGCAAGTCCAGAACTACTAATGCGTTGGACAGCAGCAGGGGCATTTCTTCCTTGGTTCCGCAACCACTACATCCGCAAAGGACAGAAACAATTCCAAGAACCTTTTATGTATCAAGATTGGTTCTTTGAAAACGGTGTTGCTGTCCCAGACCCCGAATTATACAGTAAGGTTCTTCCCATTTGCAAGCACTACATCGAATTGCGCTATCGTCTCATGCAACTGTTTTATGATGCCATGTTCGAGAGCGTAATTACAGGGGTTCCCATTTGCCGACCCATGTTTCTCAACGATCCTCAAGATAAGGCAATCTATAACGATAAAATTAAGTTTCTCAACGATCAATTTTTTGTGCGAGACGATCTTCTCGTTGCCCCAATTTTAGACCCAGACTCAGAAATTCAGTCTAAACGCGATGTTTATTTACCCGCAGGTAGCAACTGGTATAGTTTCATGGATAATAAATTCCCCCTGACCTATAAAATTGAGGGAGGATCGACTATCAATTTTGAAGCAATTCTCGATGCTAGTTACGGTAAAATTGGTTTCGTTGTACCGATTTACGTCCGTGAAGGGGCAATTATTCCCACCATTGAACTAGAACAATATGTCAAGGAAAAGAATAATAGAGGAGAACCCAACCCTATTACCCTAAATATTTATCCTGGCAGTCAAGGACAATACACCATGTACCTCGATGATGGTGAAAGTCGAGACTCTGCCAAGATCGATCCCCTACAATACAATAACGATCCAGAGGCTAAAGAAGAATATCGGGAAGTCAAAATCTCCCATAAAAAGCCGAGTGATGCAAACACCAGGGAAATTAAAATCGAACGGGGTCACGATCATTATACGCCCCTAGAAACCTATTTCTTCGTTGCCATCTTACACGATCCCCAAGAGCCTAAAGGAAGTTCGGGACCTTTGATGAAGGTAACTATAGCAGGTCAAGCAATTGCTTTAAACAGTGATTCTGATGCCCTCAATTCAGCTAATACTAATGCTTGGTATTACAACCCAAATATCAACATTAGCTTTATCAAAGTATTCGATAATAGCCCTTCTATTACCATCAATTTAGAATATGTCGTCTAAGAGCTAAATTATAATGCGATCGATCTGGTCAAACCGACTAGATCGATCAGTGAAAACGACTCAAAATTGTGCCTCAACCTGTCGTTCATAGATCTGCTGCTAAAGGTAATAATTTTGCATCTGGTAAATCCTCTTTAATTTTGGCGATCGCATTATTAACTGAATCTTTACTACGACCGTTAATAATTACTTCCACACCTTCAGTAGCAAAAGCGGTAGCAATGGCTAGACCTATTCCACCTGATGATGCAGTAACTATAGCTTTCTGACCTTGCAAATTAAGTTCCATAATCAATTCCATTTCAGTGGGTACAATTTTGTGATCTTAAAGAAGGAAAAGCAATCGCTACTCGACCTTTAGTTGAATATTAAAACATTCTTTATCTCTATAATTTCTGTAGAAGTCAATACATCTATGTAACCAACAGGTACTATTACATTTACTTAGGATTTAAGCATTGACAAATGCTGTAAAATATGTATTAGCTAACAAAGAAAGACAGATGCGATAAGCCTTAAGGCATAGCTTCGCTTACCGCTAATCATTAAGGGCTGCAAAAAACGGGCGTTGCTGGATGGAAGTATAAATTTACATTTTTCGATATTATTGAAGAACGATTCTTTGCGCCTTTGCGTCTACCCTGCGGAAAGCCGCACTCCGTGCGTAAGACTGCGCGAACTTAATTCATACCTGGATTCAGCAACGTCATAAAACTAATATCTAAATTTCACAACTCAACTCACCAGATTTTTGAGTAAAGCGAATATTCTCCCGATAATCCACTGGACAATCAATTACCGCCGGTACATCCTGCGCCAAAGCCTCTTTTAAGATGGGGACTAAATCAGTCGCAGCTTCTACGCGGTAGCCTTTTAAACCCATACTTGACGCTAATTTGACAAAATCAGGGTTGCCAAAATGAACAAAGGATGAATTACCTTTACCAAATTGATTTTCTTGTTTCCATTCAATTAAGCCATAGCCACCATCATTAAAAATTAGGGTGACAAAGGCAGTACCCACCCGTAAAGCAGTTTCTAATTCTTGACTATTCATCATAAATCCACCATCTCCAGTTGCTGCCACAATTTTGCGATTGGGATAAACCAGTTTCGCCGCTAAAGCACCGGGAATGGCAATTCCCATGGCTGCAAAGCCATTAGAAATCAAGCAAGTATTGGGACTATGACAATGATAATGGCGGGCAATCCACATTTTATGAGCGCCCACATCAGAAATAACAATATCATCTGGCCCCATTACCTGACGCAAGTCATAAATTAACTTTTGTGGCTTAATGGGAAACCCATCATCATTAGCATATTGCTCGTAATCGGAGCGAATATTTGGTTTTAGACTAATGGCGTAGGGATTAGCTCTAATTTCTCTGTCTGCTAGTTTCAATATTTCCGTGAGGGAATCCGAAATATCTCCTACAACTTCCACAGTGGGAATATAGCTGCTATCAATTTCTGCTGGATTTGCCCCAATATGAATAATGGGAATATTACCTTGAGGATTCCATTTTTTAGGAGAAAACTCAATTAAATCGTAACCGATGGCAATTACTAAATCTGTGTTATCAAAACCACAGGTGATAAAATCCCGTAATTGTAATCCTACTGACCATAAAGCTAAGGGATGAGTATAAGGAATTACCCCCTTACCCATAAAGGTATTTGCGGCAGGAATATTCATCTGGGTGGCAAATTGGGTTACAGCATCGCTGGCTTGGGCGCGAATAGCTCCATTCCCGACTAAAATGATGGGATTAACAGCTTGGGAAATGGCGGCGGCAGCAGCCCTAATACTGGCAAAAGAAGCATAGGTTTTTTCAATGTTGTCCCTATGTAAAGGTTTTCCTTCCACGGGCATAGCGGCAATATTTTCCGGCAAATCAATGTGAACTGCTCCCGGTTTTTCCGTTTGTGCCCGCTTAAATGCCTTACGGACAAGTTCTGGGGTAATGCTTGGTCGGACAATTTGTTTATTCCACTTAGTAACAGGAGCAAACATTGCTACTAGATCTAAGTATTGGTGGGATTCAATATGCATTCTATCTGTACCCACCTGTCCGGTAATTGCCACTAGGGGAGCACCATCTAGATTGGCATCGGCTACCCCAGTCATTAAGTTAGTAGCTCCCGGTCCCAGTGTAGAAAGACACACTCCAGCTTTTCCTGTCAGCCGTCCGTAAACATCTGCCATAAAAGCTGCACCTTGTTCATGGCGGGTAGTTATAAACTGGATAGAAGAATTTTTCAAGGCTTCTAGAACGTGCAAATTTTCTTCCCCAGGAAGTCCGAAGACGTATTCCACCCCTTCATTTTCCAAACATTTTACTAATAGTTCTGCTGTGTTCATTTGTGTTATTTTCCCCTCATCCTTAGCTTCTTAATATTATTGGGACTTACCACGTTAACGGAAAAATCAAGTTATGCAATTTTAGATTTTGAATTTTAGATTTTAGATTGTGAAAAATGGATCATCTTTTGGTGATTTTGTCAGGTAAGCATTGCCCACCTGACAATTATTTATATTTACATCACAATCTATTTTGATAATGGGTAAATCTGAGTTATTTATTATAGGACTTACGCACTCGTTATGAGAAGTCAGGTAGTTGGGATTGCTTCCTTGCGTCGCAATGACTGTACTTGCGTTGTCCATGCATAAGTCCTGTATTAGTTACAGTATTAGTTACAGTAACTGATAACTGATAACTGATAACTGATAACTGATTTATTTCACCCACACAGTTTTAAGATTGACAAATTCATGTATGCCTTGAATACTTAATTCTCGACCATATCCAGAACGTTTAATACCACCGAAAGGTATACGGGGATCGGACTTCACCATGCCATTGATAAATACACCTCCGGCTTCGATTTCATTAATCAAACGCTGCTGCTCTTGGGGTTCGGTTGTCCAAGCACTAGCACCTAAACCAAAGGGAGTATCATTAGCTAGCTTAATTGCCGCATCAATATCTGGAACCCGGAATAACATTGCCACGGGACCGAAAAATTCCTCTTTGGCAATGGGATGTTCTGGAGGAATATCGGTAATTATGGTTGGTGGATAGTAGTTACCAGAACTATCTGCCACAGGATTTCCACCTAAAATAACTTTTGCCCCGACATGCACGGTTTTTTGCACCTGTTGGTCTAAATCCTGGAGAATTTTCGCAGTTGCCAAAGGACCAATATCAGTGTCTGGAACCATGGGATCGCCCACTTTTAATGCCTGAAATTTTTCTAATAGTAGTTTTTCAAATTTATCTGCGATCGCATCTACCACTATAAAACGTTTTGCTGCAATACAAGATTGCCCGTTATTCAACATCCGTGCTGTAGTTCCAGTCACAGCTGCTGCTTCTAAGTCAGCAGTTTCTAACACAATGAACGGATCGCTACCACCCAATTCCAAAACGGTTTTCTTAATTTGTGTTCCTGAGGCTGCGGCTAAAGATGCACCAGCAGGTTCACTACCCGTCAGTGTAGCGGCTTTTACTCGGTCATCTGCCATTAAGTCTGCTACCTGACTCGCACCAATTAATAGGGTTTGAAATACCCCCTGAGGAAAACCTGCTTGATGGAAAATACCTTCAATGGCCAAAGCGCATTGGGGTACATTGGAGGCGTGTTTGAGTACAGCCACATTCCCTGCCATGAGTGCGGGTGCGGCAAAGCGGAACACTTGCCAGAAAGGGAAATTCCAAGGCATTACCGCCAAAATTACCCCTAATGGTTGATAGCGGATAAAACTTTCGCTAGCATCAGTTTTTGCAGGCAAATCTGCCAGAAATTCAGCACCATGTTCGGCATAGTAACGACATACTAAAGCACATTTTTTTGCCTCTGCGATCGCACTTTTGTAAGTTTTGCCCATTTCCAGGGTCATCAACTTGGCAAATTCTTCGTGATTCTGTTCTAAAATATCAGCACAGGATTGTAAAAATTGCGATCGCTGCTGAAAACTAGTATGACGATATTTCTCAAAAGCCTGCTGTGCCAAATCTAGTTTGGCGGCAATTTCTGTATCTTTGAGTGGCTCAAAGGTTTTCAATAATTCCCCAGTGGCAGGGTTAATAGTGGAGATAGTCATTATCTGACCTCCCGTAACAATTTTTTGGGGTAGCATCCAAACTGCTTAAATCTCAATTGTGGAAGCTACTACCCAAATTCTAGTCTTTTAAAACTGTTTTGTTGGGTTAATGTTAAACTTTCTCAACTTTTCCAGCTTGAATATATACATAGTATGCAAGTATCAATACTTAAACAATATCATCGGCAGGTTAATACTCAGTTTTGCTCAACTATGAGCCATTCATTTTCTTCTCTCTCACTCTGATGTTGTCCAATTAGTAAATGGACGAAATTGAATTTTCTCAATCATTTTGTGGTGGTATTGGCATTTACCCTGGTTAAACATCTTCACCATTCGGTTGTCATCCAATTTTGGATTTTGGATTGACGAGCGACGCTTCATTGAATATCGACAGTATTTTTACTGTATTTACATTTATACATGTTATGGATGACACTAATAAATTACTGAGGATAAAATTACAATATCGAGATCATCTCAGCTTTGCCTTATAAAGCATCTCTAATGAGATGATATATCTCCAAGAAAAAAGATTGCAACTAAAAATTCAGCATAAATATGAAAATCAAACTTCTATTATCAGCATTACTAATTTCTGCGTTTACTAGCATTAATGGAGCAGCTTTCGCCCAAACCATTGGATATACAAACATTGCAGACAATAGCAATGCAACTAAAAATGTTAAACAGAACCAAAAAATAAATAACATCAAAAAATTAATTCAGATTACCGGTGCCAAAAAAATGTCTCAACAAATGATGAATCAAATGATTGCTGGGATGAAGAAGCAATTACCTCAGGTGCCACAAGCATTTTGGGATAGTTTTGTTGCCGAATACGATCCAGATGTTATGATGGATAAATTCATTCCGGTCTATGCTAAATACTATACCAATGCAGAGATAGAACAAATGATTGCATTTTATGACACTCCTTTGGGGAAAAAAATTACTAGAGTTATGCCCCAAGTCATGCAAGAATCTATGCAGATTGGTCAAAGATATGGTGTAGAAATGGCACAAACAGCCTTGAAGAAATTGCAAGCAGCAGGATACTTACCCAAGAAGTAACTGAAAATATATTTTCTTACCATAGCAACCATCATCTGTTATCCTGATGTGGTTGCTTTGACACTCTCTCAAGTGACGAAGATTATTATTTCATAGGGAGGCTGAAGCATTTACCCTGGTTACCCATCTTCACCCTTCGGCTGTCAAACATAATTCTTATATATCTATATTCCCAATGACTGATTTTCACCAGAGGTCATTGCAAAAATAAAAGATTTAATGTATGGTTTGTGGCATCTAATTCACTTAGATGAAATCAGCTAATTGTTTGTAAATCAGGTGAAGTTTGTGAATCAAAAACTCAAACGAAAACTCGATATTCATAGTGACAAAATTGCCGAACTAGAAGCCAAGTTAAATTATGCTTACCAAGCTCTTGAAAGCCTCAAACAACAAAACCAAGAATTAAAAAACCAAGTAAATAAATTTAGGGATAATGGAGGTGATAGAGCTACTATTGTAGTTGCGATCGCTTCTGATTATCCTCGCAATAAGCAATCGGATAGGGCAAAACCACAACAGTCTATTCAGTATCGGCTTAAATTCTTATTATATGAGATATCACAAAATATAAGCAAGTACAAATTTCGTCTGACTCAAAACTGGTTATCGTTACAAAAATATAGATATCTGACTTTTATACTTGTAGGTTCTATTAGCTTATTGAATATTAATGAATTTTTCTTAAATCGAAAAGATAGCAACTCTTATACCTTTGAAAATCAGCCACAATCTCTGACATTACAAAATGAAGCCCTGCCATCAGAACCATATTATAAATTAGTCAAAATTGTTAAAAAATCTGAACGTCTAGAATTTATCTATAATGTCAAAAAACGTCCCACCTTTAAGCGAAGTCAGAAGCTGGATAATATTATTGAGAAAATACTCGCCCATACTCGCTCTCAACAATTATCCTCAAGATACTTATCATTGACCTTAATAGATTTAAACAAAAAAACAATTTCTGGATATAGGCAACATACCAGAAGATATCCAGCTAGTGTTGCCAAATTATTCTGGATGGTTGCTATCAAATCTAAAATGCAAAAAGGATTGATTCAGGCTAATGCTCAGATGAATAATGATTTACAAAAAATGATAGTTAGATCTGATAATAATGCATCTAGCCGCATAATGGACTGGATAACTAACACAAAATCTGGTCAGGAACAGTTGGGAGTTAGAAAGTTTAATCAATGGCGAAAAAATCGGTTAACAGTGAACCATTTTTTTCAAAAAGCAGCATATAAAAATATTTATCTTGCTCAAAAAACCTTTCCTATTTATGACATACCAATGACCACTCCCACTGGTCCAGATTTGCAACTCCGTAAACATAATACTGCTCGTCCTCAGGCTAATAAAATCACAACATTCCAAGCTGCTAGACTGATGTCTGAAATTGTTTCTAGTAAAGCTCTGACAGCAAAAGATTCCCAACAAATGCTCGGTTTACTCAAAAGAAAGCTACGTCCAGCACCAGGGAAAAAGTTACCATCTTATCTCCCTGGGTTTAATCCAGTGGTGGGCTTTTTTGGACAGTCTTTGTCTGGGAATAGAGTCGGTTTTTTCGCTTCCAAAGCTGGTTGGACTTCATATTGCCGCGTAGAAGTTGCCTATGTGGAAAGCAAAGATAAAAAAACCCGTTATATTCTAGCTATGTTTGGGAATAATCGAGCCTATTCAGAAAATGCTCGAATTTTCCCCCAAATATCTAGACTTGTTTTTAATCAGATGAGAAATTCCGTACCATAAATCATGGTTATAGCCTTAATTGAACTGGATTGGATTAGAGAGTCAGGTAAAATTACCCACTCTTTAATCTGTAAATAATTGTATCAAGATGATTGTAAAGATTTTATCTCTGATAACATAGATGCGATCGCTTGCAATCCAAACAGAGATTCTAGTATTTCTCTCTCAATATATGTATTGGAAGAATTGGACAAACATTTGCAAATAGCCTCTACAAAATCATTAGCATTGTCAGCGATATTAAAGTAATCATGTAGTTGTTTTGGCAAACCAGCAATACCTTGGGGAGTAGAAACAATAGGTCTTTTAGCTGCTAACATTTCTATAGATTTAATACTAACACCACTACCAGTGAAAATGGGATTAATTAAAACCTTACCAGACTGATAAATTATATCGGCGGAGACTGGATTGATTTTGATATCTACTCCCGGCGTTTCTGTACATATTTGTTTGATTTTAGGCACTGGGTTGGAGCCAGCTATGAGTACTTTAACTTCGGGTAATTTATCATAAATTTTAGGCAAAATATTTGTTAAAAACCAGACTATACCAGCTACATTATTATCATTATTAAGATTTCCTAAGAAGACTATGTCATAGGGATAATTTGTTTTAGGTTGTACTACTTTATCCTCACTGATGTCTTTTTGGTTAAAATCTATCAGTGGTGGTAAGTAACGTCCGTTTGTCAGTCCTTGCTTTTGCCAAAAACTTAAATCATCAGCAGATATATCATAAAAGATAGCACTACTTTTTAATATGTATTTTTCGTAGCTCTCTAAATTAGTTAGCGACAATTGTTTTCTGAATTTAGCCAAACCAGTTGCCGATGATAGTAATCTCTGGTGATACAGATGTTCTATATTATGGGATCGCGTCACCAAGGGCACATTTAATTTTTCCCCTAAACCCATAGCAAGTTCGCCACCATGAATGCCATCTAAAAAAATGGCATCTGGATGGAAATTAGATACCTGAGAGATTAAGTTTTCTAGTTCTTCTCCTCTGACAATTCTAGAAGTTACTTCTAAAGGGTATGAGAATAAATCAATAATTTTTCTAGCAATCGCACAGGTATTTTTTTTATAAATGATGAAATGAGTCTGTTTAACATATTGATTAATAGCTGTTAATTCCTCAGATGTTGGTGACTGATGAACCCATGTAATTAACTGTATTTCTACACCTAATTGAGAGATACCTTGAATTCGTCGCCAAATATCTACCCGCGCACCATGATTAGGTGGATAAGGCATCTCGTGAGAGACTATAGTTATTTTCATTGTAATTATATTAATTTTTAAGGGTTTTTAATTTTATTTTTCCCATCCTGATATTGATTATTCACATCACAAATAAGATATTTTATTTACCTCACAATTATCTTGCGTAATCGGATTTATGTGATGGACAATTGCCCTAGCAGTACCCACATTAAGAAAACATATTTCAGTTTAAATCATCTGACAAAAGACTTCCATGTATCGATTAGACCCACTCTTTAATAGATTTTCTATATCTGTGGCATTCTTCCATTCAGACCAGTTAAATCCCTCTTGGCAATCAATAACATAATTAAATTTGACTAATCCTTGATATAAATCAGAGAGAATGGATATACATTCTAAACCTTCTTCTAAAAACTCAGGAAGATTTAACTCAAATGAGAGATATTTTACTTTGTTATTTAACCCTTTGATCACATTTTTTTCATATCCTTCAACATCGATTTTGATCAAAGTAGGAATACCAAATTTAGCAATTAATTTGTCTAATGTTATGACATTGACTTGGTACGAAGAATTAAAGCTTTGTAAGGAACGAAAGCGTGATAATGATACATCCTGTAAAACTTCTTTCCATTTAGGACTTAATGTATTATATGCAGAGCCTGGAGTATTAACATAAAATATTTGTTTACCTTCTTGTTCTCCTACTGCTCCTTCAATTATCTGAAAATTTTTATGCTTCCAAAAACGCTTGTTGAGAGTTTCTATATTTGTTTTATCTGGATCAATAGCAATAACATTTGTGCCAATCCTGAGAAAAATATCAGCCTTGTCTCCTTTATTTGCTCCAACATCAAACACCATATCTTCAGGTTTCAGCCCCAGAGATTTGTAAAAATTTATTTCCAGCGCTCTTGATTTTAAGAAGCCTGACTGATTAAAGTTCATATAAATATCATACAAAAATGGTGCTCTATATTTTAAATAGTCATATATATTGAGCCTTTGAACTACGGTCTTTAAATTTTTATTTATATCTTTCATCTTGTCAGATATCTGAAAATACAATTAATAAATGAGTGATAAAAATTGAAATTTCAACTAAGTATGCTAACTAAATTATTTCTAGGATATGTTAGTAATAGTTTAACCTAATTAATGGTTTGCTTTTCCTGACTCAGCCCAATCTTGTGAGAGTCTTCAATTTAATTTAGTTGATTGACTTATTATTGTAAATTTAATTGGATTAGGCTTACAAAAATATGCTAATAGGTTAATATAGGTAGCCTGATAATAGATTGCTGGCTCTGTTATAGTCCAAGAATCTTCTGAAAAACGTCTCCAAAAATTCCAGGCACTATTCCAATCTTTATATGCCTTTTGCGAGGGTTCATCAAAAGGAGGAGAAACCTGTTTCACAGAATAGTATTTATTCGGTCCGCCAGACAACAACCCAGGTGCAGAACCGTACTTAGAATTAGTACCATCGTAAATACTACCGTTATGAAACCAGCTATGATATATTTCCATAACACTATTTTCTGCACCTACATTAGCACCTTTTTCCCCCATGTTGGTTAGGTAAACCCATGAAAGGGGATTACGACCATGAATATAGTGGAGATACTCTTCAGCATTCTGCTCGTAAAACTGGTTGCGTGACTCATCCACATCCAATAATCTAGCGAATAAAAAGGTCATACCCCAGTTAGCTTTTACCTGATTAGAACCCCAATAATAATCCCAAATAAAAGCACGATATGGATCATCTTTGTTGATATCAAGATTGTTGAACCAAGTAGTTGTAGTTTTGATAGCATTTTTAATTTCAGTCACCTTTGTCTGATCTGCGCCTTTAGTTTTGCTATAGGTCACATAGGCAAGTTGCTGAGACCAAGGATGATCTTTGCCTCCCATGGGATCGAACCAACCATCTTTTAGGGGTGTATAATGACTCTCAAAATATTCTTTATAGATAGTTTTGCCTGTTGTCCGGTAAAGTTCTGCCGCTGCCCATAGGCGATACATTTGATCATTTCCTTCCTCATCCCCTTGAGCTGCACAGCTTAATTTCCCTTTATCACCATAGTCATGTCCATCTTTGGGAGTTTTGTTGGAATTTTGTTCAAGATACCCCCAAGCTTTTTCTGAAGCAGTAATCAGTTGATTTGCATAGCTTGGGTAGACATTTTCAAATTGTTTAAATAAACGAGATGCATTAGCACTGCCAATAACTAAGCTAGCTGTTGCCCAGGTAGTAGGTTCAGTATAATACCTCCTCTTTTTATCATTGTCTGGTATTACTTCACCGCATTGATGACTGGAAACTCGATTGGCAACAGATCCATCTGCCATTTGCATCCGTAAAATCCAATCTAATTCCCACTTAATTTCATCTAAAATATCGGGAACGCCATTGCCACTTTCAGGAACATTGTAATTATCGGGAAATATACCAGGATTTATTTCATAAGCATTAATTAAATTCCACAGAGTTTTGGCGGTGAAGGAAACATATTTATTCATATCACCAGCATCGTGCCAACCACCATGAACATCCTTAGGTGGAGTTTTTTTCGTATAGCTTTGTGCTGCTAAATCTTGATGAACTCCAATATGGCAAGCAGCATGAGTCCATTTCCCCCCATACTTGGTAGGAATTTCTGTACCACAACGTTGATAATAAAAAGCTCTCACCGCAGCTTTCATCACAGGATTATAGATATCATCCCGAATTTTAAAGCTATAGGAACGAACTTTATTAACTGGATCGTAAATATAGTAAGCACCTTGAGTTTTAAAGTTACTGAAGTCTCCCCACCAAATTTGATCTCCAGAACTAGTATCTATTTTTTCATTTTTCCAAGGTACAACTGAACCAGTATATACAGTTGCGTCATTATCTTCTCGACGAATTTCAAACTTACCACCTGGCAAATAAGAAATCTGAGAATTTTGACCTTTGACAGGATTAGCAAATATAGCCACTTTTACAGCTTGCGATCGCCAACCGAACTGGTCAATTATTATCTGTTGTGACAGGGGAAAATTCTGGGCATTCACACCGAAACTCGTCACGATAAATACTATAGATAATCCCAGAAATATTCTTGCAACTAATAAATTTTTTACCTGATTCATGTCTGGTATTTTTATAGTTAAGCAATTTGTTTTATTAGTTGCTGGTATTCTGGAACAGACATTCCAGATTTAGCCGATATCATCACAGTTAAATGCTCTGGTCGAAGATGATCAAAAAAATCTTGTAACTGCTCAGATGACATTACTTCTTCTAACCAGTATTCATGACAAATATTTTGCGGATCGCAATAATGTCCAGATTCATCCTTTAAGACTTGATCGACAAAAATTCCATAAAGGATATATTCAGAAAAATTCCAGCAACTAGCAATGGTTTCAATCCATTCCCGTCCAGAAATATTTTCAAGGTGTTGATATAATTTAAAAACATTTTCCCGTTTCCAAGTAATCAAATTACCTATGTAGTTTGGAGCAGGAAAGTTCATCGGTGGTAATTCTAATAACTGAGTAGCAGTTTCATACCATTTGTAATGTGTTTGCATTTGTATATCTATGGCTTCAGGTTCGCGAAAAAAACGAACTTTACCATTATTAACAAAGCTGTGAAAGTTCAAAGGTCGCACAAAAATAACATCTGAATCTACAAACACAAAAGCATCATGATTAATGTATTGGGCAATTGATAATTTTACAATTTGTTGTAATAACCAGTTGCGAATAGGAAGAGTTTTGAAGCTAAACCAGCCATTTTTGAACAATGGTATTTTTTGAATCCACCAAGGTAGTACTGATTCTACTGTAATGATTTCAGTATTTGATTTCTTTAATTTTTGAAACAGCGCTAGGTCTTTTCGATCTACAATTATGTAATGATTAATAGAAGCTGGTAAAAATTTTTCTATGCTCCAACATAAGAGTTGGCATCTTTCAAAATCTGGAGCATAGCTAGGAGTAATCAGGCAAAAATCTGTTTTGTTCATAAATGAAATTATAAGTGTTGTTTAAATGATATTTTTGAAAGTATAGGTAAAGACTGATACTGTTTCCCGGCTTGATTACATCAATATTATGAAACTTTATTTCTCACCAATGCTTCACACAGATTTAAATGAATATTATCTTCTTTATCTTTTATCATTTTTTTGCCTCATTTATAAACCTATCCCACTAATCATATTTATGCTCAAAATTGAAAGCTTATTGAGCAATAAAATCAAAACAAAAAATCAAGTTTTTCAAGCACATTTTACTTGAAGAAGTAAGTATTTTTAGAATAGTGGTATAGGTTCATATTTCGGACGGGTCTAATTAAGGTGAGTTGCTTTAGGAAAGAGTTTCTTTCTATACAACTCCCCAGACCCTGTTTGCATCTCAATACTTCGACGTACTGTCCACTCCAAAATAATCCCTAAACAGACAAACCGGTCACTTAGAGCCATGGGAATTTTGAACAGCGATGACAGGTAGTCTCTCACCTTAATCAAACCCGTTACAGGCTCTGAGATTTTTTTAACTTCCGGATCGTACCATTTAAGACGAGAGTAGTGATCTTCTATTTTAGCCATGTAAGATTCGGGATGACTGCGACGACAAAACAGACGATCATTTGTATAACCTACCGGTCCCTGTAGAAGCATTTCATATGTAAAGTTCCGGTCAGATCCAACATAGCTGGCATTAAGGCTAGTTTTAGTAATGAAATCAGTCCGCATTAACCCCCAAAAATCGGTGAAATGTATTGTCCAGAGTATTCTCCAGACCCGCTCACCCACATTAGGACTGTCAAATTGGAAGTCATCGTCGTAGGTTCCGACCTTATTCCCATAATTATCAATATCAAAACTCGGACTATGAGCGATCGCTAACGACGGATCACGGTCTAACAGTTCGACACATCGAAGGAGGTAATCTGGCTCCAACACATCATCGTGTGCAGCCCACTTGAAGTAAGGTGCACCATCTGGCTGGAATACATAGTTACAGTTTGGTGCTGCACCAATATTCTTTTCCTGCCGATGATAAATGATGCGATTATCCTTACTAGCATATTCGCGGCAAATGTCCTCTGTAGAATCAGTTGAAGCATTGTCACTAATTAGTAAGCGGAAATCAGTGAAAGTTTGTGCCAGGATGGAATCAATCGCATCACGAATATAGTTTTCGCCATTGTACACTGGCATTCCGATAACTACCCTGGGCTGATGATTGGTAGACATAATTTTTCAGTGTTTCATTTACTGTTTATCAGCATTTCATTTATCAAATCATAATCCGATTATGATTTGATAAATGAGATAGCTTCCATTCATTTTTGCTATATTATTTTCTCTTTATTGTTCTCTTTCTTATATAGAATATATACTATCAACCATAAAAAAATCATTTTTAAACCATCTGAAATTAAAGTAGCCCAAGCTGCTCCTTGCCAAGAATATAAAGGAATTAGATAATAGTTTAATGAAAGGTTAAACAAGGCAGTAAATAATTGTAATATACTGCGAATATTCTGATATCCTGCTCCGGCTAAAGTATCAGCTGCTATCCACTGTATGCCAATGATAAAAGGCATTGGCGATAACCAATATAAGATTGGAACTGAAGCTATATATTTATCACCCAATAAATAAGCAATAAAGGGAGCAAAAAGTAAATAACCTATAATCGCTATAATCCCGTAGATAAAAGCAATAGGTATGAGACGTTTAGCAAATTTCAAGGTACCAGAAACGCCAAAGATTCCCTCCTTAAAGAATTTACCATAAGTCGCTCCAAACATAGCAAGCATTGGTATATATGCTACTTCGATAAAACGGTAAGCAGCTGCGTATAAACCTGTAGCTTCTAATGTTGAAAGACTAGCTAGCATTGTTTTATCAATACTAGCATTGATAGTATCAGAAGAAATACCTAGTGAAAAATATATTCCATGTTTAATATTCTCTTTTATTCGTGATAGTTTAGGTTCTGGAAACCCTAGCATATGATTGACATATAAAACTGATATGATTGCTGTAGTTCCTGCCGCAAAACAATATAGAAACCCCCAAAATTGTATATCATATATTTTAAAATAAGCTAGAGCAATTGCAGCTAATAACTTATTAAAATTAAACATAACTTGCAGTTTTGCTGTTATCTTATGGTAATTTACAGCTAAAAATGCCATGCCAGAAAGGTTAGATAGTGCCATACATAATATGTCAGACAAAAGAACAAAAAATATGACAGTGGAAGGGATAGATGTTGGCAAGATAACCTTGGCGACAAAAAATGAAAGTAAAATTAAGACATTCCCTGATAAAAGAGTTGTGACAATTGCATTACCCCAGTATTCGTTAAATAAATCTTTGTTCCTAGAGACATTTTTAATTAGGATATCTCCACTTCCTAAAGTGGCGAAAGGATGTACAACTACTGCAAATGCGCTGACACCCATAAAGATGCCAAGATTTTCTTTGCCTAGGAACCGCGCAATTAGAATAAAATATGCTGCTTGCATAAAAATCCCAATCGCTCTACCTGACATCATCCACAAGGTAGCACGGAATAATTTATGTTGGAATAGACTAAGAATACGATTTTTTAATAGTGCTAAATACTTCATATTTATTACCTATAAAATCTTGATTTTTGTTTGTAAAGATCATACAAAAATATTGGTTGTTCAGTATTTTTACTATTCTCTGAATATCCCTCTTATTAGTAAAGGGAGATGAAGTTTCAAAAGGCAAATAAATAAGCAGTTTTCATCAGGACTTACCCATAGACAACGTAAGCAGAGTCATTGCGATGCAAGGAAGCAATCTCAAACACCTGATTTCTCGTAAAGAATGCGTAAATCCTATTCATATAAGATATAAATTATAACTATCTATAGATTAGATTACCCAGAATGTTTGTCAAATTATCAATAGTTAATAAAGCTTGTGATAATTTATAGATTAATATTTATGGTGATTACCCTGACCGGGAAAATACTCAGTAAAAAATACAAGGATTACTGCGACATCAATGATTATATTAATTTAATTTTCAATACTTATAAGATGGTTTTACTTCAGCTATTAGACGTGATGGATATTTTTGTGATTTTTCGGGAGGTATGAATATTGAAATAGACAATGCTGTATAAAGCACCCACAAAATATTATTTTCTCCGACTAATCTACCTTCAGTAATAGTAGACATAACAATATATGTCAAATAGATCAATGGCCAAAGTCCATCCGTGCCTAAAGTTACACGTGCTAACCAAATTGAACGGCATATATTTATTACAAATCCAATCACATAAGTTAATAACCCAATTAAGCCGAATTCAAGCCACAACTCCAGCCAAGCATTATGGGCATAAGGTACGGGCCAGCGAACTGCTCGGACAACATACGCAGATGGACCATCCAGTCCATTCCAGAATGATCCTAAACCATAGCCTAGCCAAAAACGTTTTTGGATCATGTCCCACGCAAAAGCCCAAATGTCTGTGCGCCCCGTCAAAGTAGCATCTTTACCAATGGCACTAAACAACACCTGTGAATTTTCAATGTAGATAAAATAAGAAATCAGACCGAGTGTTATCAGCAATATAAATGTAGGAACCATAAACATATATCTCAATCGAAAAGTTCGATATAGGAATAGTGCAAAGAATAGGACTAAGGTATTAACCATGCTTGTAGTAGATCTCGCCAATAATAAGAGGACAATTACCAACCCTAGTCCCATATATAAAATAAACTTTCTTTTTGGAGAGATCATTGTTAACATGAAAATCAGAATTGCACTCAGGGCAAGTGCTTGACCAAAAAAATTTTTATGAGTAAAAATTCCTCTTATTGCCCCTGCGTGAACTGCTCCCATAATGCCATATTTTGGCAGAGCAACAATAAAAATGGTACTTAATACTAAAATTAATATATATACAAAACCTAGAATTTTTACCTGATCTTTTATGGAATAACGAGTCCCGAAATATAAGCCGAATATAGTTGTTCCAATTAATTGAATACAGCTTTTTATTGCCGCTTCACGATTATAAGACCATATCAATGATGCAATAGCAACTGCCAGTATTAGCCAGATAATTTTATTCTTACTGATATAATATACTGCTTTTTCCCAGCGAAATAATAAAAAGAATATGGCACAGATATAAGTTAGCAAATATAATAATACATTCGCAGTTAAATTTACTGATGCAAAGTCAAATCCATCTCCTTCACTGGCTCCTCCAGATACAATTAGAGGCAGCCAGTCTGCGATATAATGGATAAGAGATAGAACCGTAAAAACTAATTCAAAAAATATAAAATATTTTCCTACTTTTATTCCCATAATGTATACAAATAAAATCTAGCCAATACTCGCAAATTCATGATTTTGTGGAGGAATTAATTAGGGGATATGTGAGAGGACAATTGAAAAGTATTATTTAACACTTAAACCTAGTGGCTATAAGTCGCAGCTACACAGCCATAGAGCAATACAGTTCACTTAAGACTACAAACTAAAACTGGCATATAGGACTAATATTTGATTTTTGAAATATACGTAGGGTATGGATTGCGTTATATTTTACTGTCGCTCCGTACGAACCCACTCTCTCTGAGGACGCAGCAGAAAAACTAGATATATAGGAATCTTCCAAAGAATGTAAAAAGGTACAGCTAGAAGTGCTGTCATGGGTAAGTCTGTTCGCCCAAACTTTGCCCAAGCACTAACAATGGATACAAATAACAAAAGTCCTGCGATCGCTAGAATAATCACTGGAGTCCAACTTGCTCCTAATATTCCCAAACTCAACGCGCAGACCATGACCACCAACCAGATGAGAACCAACAAGGATAGGGGTGGTACACATAGGTCTAGTGCTATTGCCAACAAATCTAAACGTTTTTGACTGATTGACGCTTTGAGTAATTGTGGGACTTGAGTGATTAAAGTCTGCAAATGACCATGTTCCCAACGTATCCTTTGACTTTTGGCAGCTTGCTCCTGCTGGGGTAAAATTCCTGTGACTTTTGCATCTAAGCAAAATAGGGGTGGATGTCCAGCGATCGCTAGATCCACGGCTAGCTGGATATCCTCAACAATATTGCTATTTGCTAAAGACACTTTACTAATCACCGACCAAGGAAAAGCCATACCTGTACCCTGTAATAAACAAGGTAATCCCATCTGAGCTAATCCCTTGGGACGGACTAAATTCTTGACCATAAATGCAAAGGCTGAAATCCCATCCCTTGCATTGGGTTGAGCAGGGCGTGCCAAGAGATAGCTTGCTTGTACAGGTTGTCCGGAAGCCATGGCCAATGCAGCTATCCGCTCTATCATACCTTCATGGATATGACAGTCAGCATCAAGCATAACAACAACTTCCGGTGGGTCTGTCTCAATCGAACGCAAGCCATAGTCTAGGGCATACCCTTTTCCCCTCTGTTGTGGATCTAGCCGTTCGATAACCGTCGCTCCTAATTTACGACTGACACTTGCCGTTTCATCTGTGCAATTATCAGCAATAACTACTAGCCGATCTTGAGGTCTTAATTGTGGCATTAATGTTTCTAAAGTAACAGTAATACCCAAGGCTTCATTATGAGCTGGCACCAAAACTGCAATCCTTGGTCTAGGCTTGCTAATATTCTCTGCCTGAGACTGATTAGATAATAATGCTGTGCAACATTCAACAAACAGAACGCTAATTATAATTAAAATTATCAGAGAGATGACAACCCATAAAATATTCAAAAAAAACATAATTTATATTGTTATAAGAAAACATCTTATTGCAAATTTATGAATTAAAATACAGTTTTAAATGCATAGCTTTATTGACATAGTTTGATAACTCATTGAGGGTAGAATCAGGAATTATTAGGAACAATATCAAGTTGATTAATCAAAAATTTACCGTTTGTTAGGATGGTACAAAAGATTTTATGTAAACATATAGTCTTATGCAATGATTCACAAAATATTTATCAGGTGAGGCGACATTTTATAATATGTTGAATAGTTTACTCAAAGGAGTTGGGGAACTACTTGAAGTATAATCACTCCAGTCTTCATCCGTCAAGTAGGTCTTCGCATGGTAAAAATAGCTATTAAACTCTTTCTTATTGATCCCGTTGACAACTAAACCCAAAACATTTTGTTCTGAACGTTCTAGCATTTCTTTAGCCAAAGTTGCACTCTTACGGTCAAGAATTTCTGGTCGATTTACTAGCAAAATACCATCACTCATCCTACCTAAAGTTAAAGCATCAGCTGTCAACAGTAAGGGTGGAGAATCAATAATTACAAAGTCATACTTGTCTGTAGTAGACTGGATAAATGAAGACATTCGTTGGGAATCTAAAAGGGCTAATGAATTAGGAGGTTTAACACCTGAAGTGAGGATTTCGAGATGTTCTATATCCTGACAGACTGCTGGGCTAAATTCTGTTTGACCAACTAGTAAATTGCTTAATCCCTGATTATTGTTTAGTTCCCAGATATGATGCTGAACAGGTTGACGAAGATCTGCATCAATTAATAAGACTCTACGTCCTAGTTGGGCCATAACCGCAGCTAAATTGGCCGCCACTGTAGACTTACCTTCTTTTGGCACAGAACTAGTGACTACAATCACTCTTAGTTCTTTATCTGAACTGAGAAATTTGATATTTGCCTGAATCATGCGGTAAATTTCACCAATAAAAGAATTTGGTGCATTTCTAACTGGAACTTCCGGAATTATCAGCTCTAAATCTTTTTTACGTGATGTAGATTTGTTCTGCTGCAATGAGGGAATAATTCCCAGTAATGTATATGCAAATAATTCTTTAATTTCTTCTAGGTTCTTCAGAGATTTATCTCTGATCTCTAAAAGCAGGATTGAACTTGTAGAGAGGAATAAACCTAGCATAATTCCTAGAAGCAAAACTACAATATGTTTCAGAGTACTTCCTTTTTCAGGAATTTCAGCCGGTTGAATAATATTAACATTATCTGTTTTTTTATTTTCTGTAACTTGCACTTCTGGAAGTTTAGTTAGCAGAGTATTATAAGTTGCTTTCGCTGCTTCCACTTTTCTTTCTAGTATCTCCTGCTGTTGCTGTAGCTTTGGCAACAACAAAGATCGCTTTTGATAAATATCTCGGGACTGATATAAAGAAGCAAGTTGTTGAGTTAATTTTAAATTTTCGATTGCAGAGGTAATAAATTCCTCCACTAAATTTGCTTTCATATCCCGGCTCTGTAATAAGCCATAAGGAATTACAGCCCGATTATTTGCAACTTCCCGACTTTTTTGTTGGATGAGATTCTCTAAAATTGCTTTTTTATTCTCTAAGGCAATAATATTAGGGTGTTGATTCAAAAATAGCTTCTTTTGATTAGTTAATTCACTCTCAACTGTTCTTAGCTCTGCAAGAGCTGACTGTATCTCAGGTGAAGTACTGAGAATATTTACAGTCATGGCCTGTTCTAGATTTAAACCTAACTCACGTTGGAGTTTTGTCGATTGAGCTCTAACAGCATTTAGATCAGATTCAAGAGTCGTAATTTGTCGATTTAATGCTGCAATCTCTAATACAGTTGTTTCTGCTTCTTTTGCTAGATCTACAACTTGATTTTGCTCTCTAAATTTGCGAAGTCTTGCCTCTGTTTTTAACACTTCCTTCTCTATTTCTGGAAGTTCTTTATTAATAAATTGGCGAACAGCTATGACTTCAGAACGATTTTTCTCCGTTTGATTGTCGATGTATAGATTCATCAATGTGTTAACCACATCTGCTGCTTCCTGAGGCTTTTTACTTTTGTAGCTAATTTGAATTACATCTGTTGCTCCTATAATCTTGATATCAATTTTTTTCTTCAAATCTTCAGGTTTGAATAGTTGACCTTTGTTGTCTTTAAGCTGTAGCTTTTTAATCGTCTTTTCTAAAAGAGGATGAGAATTAAGTACCTCTATTTCTGTAGTTAGAGGTGTCTGATTCGCTACGATGCTTTGTAAGTTTCCGATTTTCCCTAATCCAGTCAAAGAAGATGTTTTGTCTACTTTTTCAAAAAGTAGTTTACCTTCTGTTGTATAGGATGGCTTTAGGAAAGGTAGTAGCGATGCAGTCAGGCTAACAGTAATTACAAAAATACTAGTCGCTGGTAACCAGCGACGTTTACAGGCTTGTAAGTATTTTTGCAAATCTAAATCAATAGCCGCTCTATTCTCCCTAAGGCGGTTACCAGATGCAAGATAGTCATCCATTGTGTTTATTGTATTTGTAGAATAGTTGACTAGTTTGATTCAGCATTTTTTGTACTTGTTAGCCAATATATCCTATGGTTCTAGAAAATTAATAATCTAGAGTCATTATTTAAGATAATTTTTTATAATCTTTAAAAAACTAGTATTTTTCGGTAACTGCCTAGGTATTAATATGCCATCATACCCAAGTAGATTGGACTTGAATCACGACTTCGCGGGATTTCAAAAATGAGCAACTGATCTGTATTCAATTGCCTTGCTACCAGGTTAAATAAAGGAGTATTTTATCTATGGAGTCAAGCTAAGAATCAGGGAGTGTAGCCATGTCCAGTCAAATATCCCAAATGCTGAGACCACATATCAAAGATTTGGGGGGGTTTGCAGCGCGTCGTCTTCTTCCCAACCAAGATCGGTCTATGGTTGGACCTTTTATCTTTTTTGACCATTTAGGGCCTGCAACCTTTCTTCCAGGTAAAGGGGTAGATGTGCGTCCCCATCCCCATATAAATCTAGCAACGGTCACATATTTGTTTGCAGGAGTTTTGCTACATCGCGATAGTTTGGGTTCCGTACAAGAAATTCGTCCTGGTGAAGTGAATTGGATGACTGCGGGAAGGGGAATTGTCCATTCCGAGCGTACTCCTACAAATGCTCGCACTGGGGAATCCATACTCCACGCCATCCAGACTTGGATTGCTTTACCTGATGGGTATGAAGAAGTTTCTCCTTCCTTCGAGCATTATCCAACAGATAGCTTACCTACTTGGAATCGGGATGGCGCGTCTATAACTTTGATAGCTGGAGAAGTAGATGGGTATAAGTCTCCGGTGGTGACTTTCTCCCCTATGATGTATTTGGATGTAATTCTCAAACCCAAAGGTAAGTTTGTACTTGGCTCAGAATACAGGGAACAAGGAATTTATAGTGTCACTGAGGGACTCAAGATAAATGGCGAATCTATAGAACAGCATCGTTTGGTAATGGTTCAACCTGGTGATGGAGTAGAAATTACTTCTAGTATGGAAGCTCGATGTGTCATTATTGGTGGGGAACCCATTGGCAAACGTTACAAGTGGTGGAACTTTGTATCTAGTAGTCCCTCCCGCATCGAACAAGCTAAGTCTGATTGGCAACAAGGACTATTTGATCAAGTTCCAGGAGAAACTGAGTTTATTCCGCTCCCTGATGCATCTTTCGTAGAATCGGTGTAATAACAGTTTCCGAAAATGAAAGGAGCTTTTCGGCTCCCACTACCGTATATTTTGGAAAAATTGGGATGCTCCCATTAATAATGATTGAAAGTTTTAGAGGGAGGCGATTGCGGCTACTATGAGCCGCGAGAAAAAACGATAATTCAGAACTAAGCTTTCTTACTACGGCGTTTCCGTAGTCGCTTCAGTGCCTTGAGGGACTGTCGCCCAATACCAGAGAGCAAATTGTCGGAAGTGGAACCCCCTGCCCCTGCTTCATCGGAAGCACATTCAAGGGGTTTAATGTCGGAGAACTTAGAATAAGGTACAGGACAACTTCCCGCATCATCATTGGGTTGGGGAACCTCACCTGCTTCGATGGCATCCCGTGCTACCAACACCAACCGAATTAGTTCATCCATCACTTCAGGGGTAATGTTGACATTCATGGGGAAGGCTTTTACGGCATAGATAAACCCTGGTTCCACGGATTCATCGTCATAGTCCGTGGGGCGGAACCCACTGGTATAACTGATGTAGGGGGCGTAGCTTCCCCCGTGTAACTGACCATCTCGGTGCCACTGCCAGAGCATATCTGCGATGTCTTGTTGTAATTTGTTATTGGCTTCGAGTTCTGCTTTGGCACTGGGATCGTTTAATTCCCTTTCATATTGAGCTTGAGCATCCACTCCCGTTTTATACACCCGAAACAGAGTGACAAACCCTGAATCTGCTGCATTAACACACACAGTCGTGGGTTCGTTAGCAATCACTTCATGGCGCAGATAGTGTTGCAGTTCCAGAATTCCCCCCAGAATAGAGCGAAATCCTTCATATCCCATGAATTTGAGGGTCGCCCAAGCTGCCATGGAATAGGAACCGGAACGGGACACTTCCAAGGTGTAGAGACCGGGGTTATAACAGGTACGGGCTTGAAGATAGGCCGAACCCGGACGACTCAGCAGTTCTTGGAATTTATGCAGATCGCGAACCATGACAACGCTGCAATTGTAGGTAGCCCAACCTGTCTTGTGGAAGTCGCAACCAATAGCATCGGCGTGGATTACCTTGCTGATGGCCTCGTAGTTTTTCTGAATCTCGGCTAAAACCGTTGGGGCAAACCCCAAAGGATTGGCTGTAAAATCATAGCCTTTGAAGGTGAGCCAAGACCAGCCAATGACTGCGTCGGCGTAGATTAGGGGTCGCCCAACCCCCTCAGGATGGTTTGCCAGAGGATACAATTCATCCACCAGGGCGCGTACTTTATCAATGGGATCTATGGCAAAGGCATCTGTTGTCCCCATGGTACAGACGATGGCAGCGATGGGGGTTCCTGCACTATGGAGTTCTCGCACCACTTCTTCAAGATGGGCAAAGTCCATAGCATTAGTGACATCATCGGTGTCGATCTCGATGAAGTTTTCCATCCCCAGACCAGTCCAGTCTGTGGAATTCTGTTTGCAGTAGTGACCCTGCTGGGACACCAATACCTTGGCATCGGTGCGAATGCCATTACAACGGGAATCCATGCCTAAACAACTGGTCAGAGCATATTTGATGCCATAAAAATAGCACCCTGAACCACCAAAGGTGAATAAACCCCCCGCTTCTTCGGTCGGCCAGCCAATCAGGTCGGCTAAGATGGCAGAGGCTTCCATTTCAGTCCGTTCCACATCCCAGGAATACTCCCCTTCAATGATATTGGGGCTAAAAACCTGGGTCATCATGGCGGAAATAATGGCGGCCGTATTGGCAGGGGGAATCACATTAGGCATGACTAGGGGATGATTCCAGTTGGGCATTCCCTTGAAGAGATCGGCGGCCTGTTGTAATACATCGACGATGGAAGCCATGTTTTCTCCCAGTCTGGCCTGGGTAACATTGCCGTAGTGAGGACCGGAAGGATCGCCCCCTAGATAGCCTGGGGTTTCGGAGGGGGAGGAAGTAGGTTGAGGGGGTTTTAGTTGATTCAGATAACGAATGGCTTCCTCAACCATATCGGCAAAGGGATCGGATGTGGTGGAATAGTAGGTGGGAAAGGCACTCCGCATCTCTGCCCGTAAACTTGCCCAACGGGGGGCACTCGCTTGAACACTTCCATCTTTATTCCAAAGGGCAGCAAATTTAGAAACCATAGTTTTGACTCCAATTGATTCGGATTGAATTTTAGAAACAGGCGATCGCAACTACTATGAGCCGCAAGGATCGCCAGACATTTATTGCCTTAGCTGTTTAAGTTTGACTAAACCCTAGTCAGGAACAACGGTTCCAATCTCCTCGATGATCTCCTAACAATCTTCTCGGAATTGGAGCTAAAGGGAGGCTGACTGGGGGGTACTGATCAAATGTCTTCAAATACTCCTGTACCAGTCCTAAAGCGGTTAATAGCAAGTATTGACGACGGGAACACTAATCGTTACTTTTATCACTAATTAAAGTGAAAGGATATAAGTTTGTTATCAATCGTTACAGATATTATCTGACGATCAATCCTAAATTTATCCTTTGATTAAGGAATAAGAAATAAGTCATAAGTCATAAGAAATAAGTCATAAGAAATAAGAAATAAGTCATAAGGAATAAGTATTTTGGCTCTCCCACACCTTTTTGCGTTCACTCCCTGAATCCTTATAATGAAAGACGAAGGTGCAACCTTTCTGAAGGCAGTTCCCCGAATATAGCGCTACGCGCAAGTAATAAGTAATAAGTAATAAGTAATAAGTTTACTGTTCATAGGTTTGGTGCATTTAACAATGTCATAACCTAATTGCGTAGTGCTATAATTGTTGATAATTCTGATTTAGTATATCTATCAGTTGAGGTGCAAAAAATCATCTCCCGTAATCGCTTTACTGTAACGAGAGATGAATTTTTCCAATAACTAAATCGACCGTAGAGAGACAATTGAGGGTTCTGAGCCTTGTCCAAAATCATATTTCCAAGACTATGGACGCAATTACAATGGTTTCGGCACTCAATTCACATTAAGCGTAAGTTTGTATTTAATAACCCAAGTTGCAGATTATTATCCCAAATCACTAATGGTCTCCACAAATTGTTGAGAGATAAAGGGCAAGATATTTTTATTACTAGCACTTGCCTTACCCTCAGTAAATACCACTAATAAATAAGGACGTTTGTCTGACACTTCAATATATGCTGCATCGTGGCGAACTTGACTAGTCCAACCGGCTTTTGACCACAGTTTTGCTGTTTGAGGCAAACCACCACCCAAAAACCCTGTAACTTGATCTTCTTCCACATCCTGGGGCAATTCATCGGGGTTAAGACTGCGCTTTAGTAAAGCCATCATAGCTTGCGATCGCTCGCTGGAAACTGCCACTCCACCAATGATACTATGTAATAATCTGGCGGTGGCATTGGTGGTGAGCATATTGCGGTTTTCTAACATTTCCCCATAAAATGCCCGTTCCCTGCCATAAGGACCATCACCCCAGGTTTTTTGGCAAACATTGATGGTTTCCAATTCAGACCACTCCAAGGATTGATAATAACGGTTCACAATCTGCCGTTGGTACTGCCAAGTTTCAAAGGGCCCAGCAGGTAATTGGGGTCCTGATGTGGTGCCACTTAGTACATCCATAATTAAGCTGGTGGCATCGTTGCTGGAATCAACTATCATGTCTTTCATCGCCCGTTGTAATTCTGGGGAAGAGTTGAGCATTCCCTGGTCTAGCCATTCATGCATGGCTACTAAATAAAATAGTTTCACCACACTGGCGGGGTAAATCCTTTCTACTCCCCGGTAAGTAAATCCACGTACTGGATGGTTCCAAAAATCTGATGGAGTGAGGGCACCACCCGTATTTACTAGTACGGGCGGATCGTAGACAATCCAAGTCAGGGCAATTTGATTGCGTGCTAGGTTAGGAAATGCCGCCCAGGTAGCTTCTAAAATTTGATTACTTAGCTGTTCTAATTGTTCGTCTTTATGGAAGAAAGTCATTGTAATTCTCGGATGTCCCTTAATCTAAAATCCCAAATATCTAATTTCCAAGCAGTTGAGTACCAGTGTTTAGCGAACTTGAATGTATATGGTTCTCCTGAGTGTAAAAGTTTAGTCACTCAAGCTGCAACTGGCAGACACTTACGGATTGTGGCAAGTGATGCAACTTCTGTGCAGGTGTGTTTATGTGAAGATGATTATCCAGGGTATTTATCTGTAACGGATTTAAATTACTTACAATCTGCTACTGTAACTTATCAAGCTACATTATTAAATGCAGGGGAGATTAAACAATTATTACCCCAGGTAATTAGCTTTATTCACCAAGCTATGGAACAACCGAATTATTACCTTTGGGGCGGTACAACAGGACCCAATTATGATTGTTCTGGTTTGATGCAGGCGGCGTTTGTTTCTGCTGGTATTTGGATACCTCGGGATAGTTACCAACAGGAAGATTTTCTTCAGCCCATTGAGATGGCAGAATTAGAACCTGGAGATTTAGTGTTTTTTGGCACACCTAAGAAGGCAGATCATGTGGGACTTTACTTAGGAGATGGCAAGTATATCCACAGTTCGGGTATAGATAAAGGGCGAAATGGTATTGGTATTGATATACTTTCGGAACAAGGTGACGAGGTAAGTCGGTCTTATTATCAGCAGTTACGTGGTGCTGGTAGGGTTGTCAAGAGTTATGAACCGCAAAGGCGCGAAGGACACGAAGAATGAGGAGTGAGTTAGTTGCTAATGGGATTTTGGGAGAAGATAGGGGATTATCTTCTTCTATACCTGATGTTTCGGTGGTGGTGCCAATTAAGGATGAGGTAGAAAGTCTACCACATTTGTTGGAGGCGATCGCATCTACTTTACAGGCGAGTCAGTTAAGTTATGAAATTATCTGCGTGGATGATGGTTCTGTTGATGGTTCGGTGCAGTTCCTCAAGGAACAGGGACCCATCCGTGGGGATGTAAAAGCGGTGATTTTGCGGCGTAATTATGGGCAAACGGCGGCAATGGCGGCTGGTTTTAATTATGCCATAGGTAGGGCGATCGTTACTTTAGATGCGGATTTGCAAAATGACCCCTCAGATATACCCATGATGCTGGCAAAGTTAGATGAGGGTTACGATTTGGTGAGCGGTTGGCGGGAAAAACGCCAAGATAAAGCTTTGACGCGGTTACTTCCTTCTAAAATTGCTAACTGGTTAATTCGCCGCCTGACTGGGGTGAAGATTCATGACTATGGTTGTTCCCTCAAGGCTTACAGTACAGATTTAGTTCGGGATATGAATCTCTATGGTGAATTACACCGCTTTCTGCCAGTGTTAGCTTACATCGAAGGGGCGAGAATTGCCGAAGTTAAGGTAAAACACCATTCCCGCCGCTTTGGTAGTAGTAAATATGGTTTATCCCGTACCTTCCGGGTATTGATGGATTTATTAACCATTGTATTTATGAAAAAGTTTCTCACCCGTCCCATGCACGTTTTTGGGCTTTTGGGTGTGGTTTCTACTTTTTCTGGAGGTGCGATCGCTATTTACTTGACTTATATTAAAATCTACGAGCATCAGGAAATTGGCAATCGCCCCTTGCTAACTTTAGCGGTGCTATTGTTAGTCACTGGGATACAACTATTTTGCTTTGGTTTATTGGCAGAGTTGTTAATGCGGACTTACCACGAATCCCAAAGTCGCCCTATTTATCGAGTTAGGGAAGTAGTGACGAAGAATAATAAGTAATGGTGGATAGGGGAGCATCCCCAATTTTAAGAAATAATCCTGTGGCGAATTGGATGCAAGACCCCTCATTTGCCTGCCAATTGTTTGTAGAGACGTAGCATTGCTACGTCTCTATATCTCCTTGAATTTTTTAGGGTCATGCTGATTCAACTGAAGTTCCCCCAGGCAAAAAGAACTAGATCTGTACCAGAGCTACTCTTAAGAAACACCAGCTAAAACCCTTATAAAATCGACCTTTTTAATTTTGAGTGTTTCTTTCATTAGTAGGGAGGGGGTTTAATACTTTTGAATGCGTGACTTTTGACTTTTGACTTCCCCCTTGTGGGGGCGCTTTCAAGATTTTTTGAATCACTCTTACTAGGTACAAATTTCCAAAGGGTCTGGGGTTGGGAACTTGAAGCTTTTAAGTAAGTTTACTATTATACCATGAATATGCTCTTAAAAACTTAGGTCGCATGGGTAGGTTCATACTTACATGCTTTTGCTAGATTGATTGTGTGGCAAGGGTTTAAGGAGTAAGTTCAGATTAAGTAACAAATTATTAAGCAAACACGGTAATTGCATAAATAACTTTTATACTTAATTATAAGTTTATCTCTAAGTATAAACTCTTATCTATAGATTCAATAGGTACAACTAATAATTTTATTTGATTGGAGGGCTGTAGCTCTTTCCTAGTCAGGATTATAGAAAAAATATCAGCCAAATACAACTGGCTTATTTGATTTAAATAAGATAGGCTGTATTGTAATGCTAGTGATAACACTGAAAATATTGCTTTATTGGCTTGTCAATTGGGTGCAATACAACATCCACAGTGATTGAACCACGATTAAACACCTGTTTACCTAATAGTTGTAATAACTTTCAGAATTACTTTTTATCACTGTATGGACTGATAGAATGTCAATTCAATGTATGGTAGCGATCGCCGCCTTTTTTCTCTTTTTAATAACCTGACCTATGTTCTAGATAATATTGCAGTAGAGTTTCAGGCTTGATTAACCAATAAATGTTAAGTTTGAAATTGATTATTATCATATATTGCTCAAGCTTATATTTTATTTCTTGCCTCTTCCATATCTTACTTTTTGGCGCGAAATATTGTTATTTTCGATTAGCTTTAATTTTCGTAAAGCCCTTGTAATGGTAGCTTGACTAACTTTAATCTTGGTTTCTGCATAAAATAATTCACAGATTTCTGTTGTTTTTATATTTTTATTTTCTCTAACAATTTTTTTCAGAATATCTAAATTGTGCTGATTTATTTTTGGTTTTTTGCCGCCACCATGTGGTAGAGTTTCAATCCTACCTGTATCTTGAAACCGATTGATTAATGTTTGTATAAAACTCAGGCTCACATCAAATCTATGTGCTAATTCTCTATATGAACCTTCACGGTTAATATAAGATTTAATAATTTTCTGACGTACGTCATCAGAGTAAGCTTTCATTTTTTATATCTCGATACACCCAGTCATAAATCAATTATAGGTGTATTGCACTCGATTGAAAAGAGCGTTAATCATTATGTTTTGTTGCCATAATTCTCCGTAAGTTCCTCGCAGTCAGGTATCCATCATTTTTCGTGTATGTACCGAAGTCCTTCTTCCAACATTCGAGTTAGATTGTCTTTGCGATTAAATCAAATCTTCCTACAAAAGATGAATTGATTGGTCGATAAAGTGTTCGGTTAGGAGATTGTTACGTTTGTCGGGTTTTGTGGGTAAGTTAAAACCAACCCGAACAAAAAACTATCTAATGCCAACAAAAACACTTGTTTTATTTTATTTAAGTGAGTAGGGGAAGTCTGCCAAGTAAACACTAGTAACCACAGTTAGTTTGTTTTAGTTCGTTTGACTTGGCAATTCTGACAATAATTTAGATGAATTGTTAAGAAAAAATCCTGTGCGCTAACACAGGACACAATTTGATTGCACAAATACATAACTATTATGGCACGTACTCAAAAAATCTCGAAAAACGCATCCAGAGTCTACCGTTCTTTGGTAGCTACAGCTTTCATCACCAGTGGAGTATTTCAATTTGTTGCTCCTGCATTAGCGGACGGTACCGCAGCGGGTACAGAAATTAAAAACACCGCAACTGCTACCTACCAAGACCCCAACAATCCTAACGAAACACTGAACGCGACTTCTAATGAAGTGGTCATTACCATTGCTGAAGTTGCGGGTGTGACTGTCACCGCTAATGGTACAGAATTTCAGGCTGATAACGGTAGTGATGGTACAGGTGCTGCGGATGGTACGATTAACAACGGCGACGTTATTTATTACAACTACACCGTCAAGAACGTTGGTAATGACCCCACCAAGATTCGTATTCCCAACCAGCCTCAGATACAAGGTAATGGTGTACTAGAACCTGTACCAGATACTGCTGCTACTCCTGTGAATGCTGCTGTACAAATTAGTTACGATGGTGGCACAAATTGGGTAGCTGTTGACAATGGTAACTTTACAACCAACTCAATTCCTGCTAATGGGTCTGTTCTGGTAAGGGTAGCTGTTAAAGTTACAGGAGCAGCTAATGAGGATGTAATCTCCCTGCAATTAGGTAATACACCATCCGGAAACGATCAGAACATCTCACGGAACGACACTCCTAATGACGTTTATACGGTAGATAATCCTGATGGTGATCCTGGTGAAACTGCTGGTGTACCTGTTAACGGGACTCGTGAGGCTAGTGCTACTCAGGAAGTAACTGTAGACTCTAACCTGATCAACTACTCTTTAGCTACAGTCTTGAAGACTCGTGGTAATCAAACTTCCACTGGTGCTGCTGGTCCACAAGACGATACCATAGATTATGAATTGAGTTTGCGAGTAGAGGGTAATGATGTCACTGGTAATGGACTGACTCCCTCAGCTTTGGAAGGTACAACTATCAATGTTGATGGTACAGATGGCAAATATATCTTAATTTCTGATGCTATTCCCAAAGATACAGAACTAGCAGCAGCACCAACTAACGTTCCTAATGGTTGGGAAGCAGTATATACAGAAGATGCCGTTACCACAGATGCTCATAAAGCTGCGTGGAAAAAATTCTCCACAACAGCACCAGCAAGTCTTGGAGCTGTAAAACGTGTTGGTTTTATCAAAACTGGTAGCGTTAACACCAACACAACAGTTTCTGGTTTCAACATCCAATTAAAAGTAACCAGTGCAGCTGCTACTGTAGATGTTGCTAACATTGCTCAGTTATTCGGTTCTAGTCCCAATAACAATCCTGTTTACGACGAATCTGGTGACCAAACTCCCAGTAACTACAACGGTACTAACTTCCCTGGTGATGGTGCTGATGATGATATTCTCCCTGATGTTCCCACTGCTCCAGATACCTTTATCCCCGATGCTGATGTTGACGATGGTTATATAGATGATCCTAGTTCTATCCCCAATGGTGATGTTGACACAGGGAACAATAACGAGGGTACTGCTAATGATGGTAATGGTGAGATCAACCTGATTCAGATTACTACCCCAGCAGCTGTATCAGTATTGAATGGTCCCAAGGACAAGCCAGCAGCAGAGTCTGAAGGTGACAACAATAAAGACTTTACCAACCAGTCGGCATTAATACCAGCAGGTACTGCACCTGGTTCAACCATCAATCCAGATGGTGTTGGTTTTAACAATACAGTCCGAAATACTGGTGGTACTGATGCTAATATCTCTCTCATACCCACACCACCAGAAACTGCAACTGATTTACCTGATGATACCTTAGTCACAATATCTAGTGGTAGTTTATCAGCAGTTTACAAATATCAAGACGATGGTGCTGGTGGAAAAGAATTTGCTTTCCAGTCAGGGGTAGGTACTGTTGATGGGAACCCAATTAGCGCAACTAATCCAGTTCGGATTGATAATGTAGCCTCAAATCCTGGAGGTGACACCACAAAGGATGCTCCCTACGCGGTGGAAGTAGATTTACCAGATGGTACTAAACTTTCTACCGATGACGATATGCTTAGGGGCTTCCCAGTACCAATCACTGCTTATGTTGAAGATGGTACAACTGCTGGATTCCAAAGTGGTGAAGATCCGAACAACATTACCATTGACCAGGTATACACTGGCTACTTGAAGTTAGTCAAAGAATCTGCAATTGTACCAGATGATGGTTCTCAGCCAACCTTCGATAGTAATCCGAAAACACCTGCTCCTGGTGATAAGATTGCTTACAAGATTACAGCTAAGAACATCTCTGAACCACAAAATGGTACAGATAACATAATTCTGGATGCCCAAAATGTAACAATTACTGAGGATGGTACTAATAAGAACTACGGTGGTTCTAACAACTGGGCACTAGACAACGATAATAACACCTTCATGGATACCACCCACGTTAATGGTGCTATTGGTGCTGATGGGGGAGAGGTAGAATTCTACACTGGTGAACTAGAACCTCCTAACAAGCCTCAAACTAACACAGAACAACCTGAAATCACTATGTATGTGGTGAAATACCTCAACGTTGTGATTGGACCTGGACAGGAAAAAGTATTTACCTTCCAGCGTGAAGTTGAAAATAACGTTACTCCGTAGTTAGTTGCTGTTGTCAGCCCGTAGTTAGGAACATCTCTTAAAATGAGGTGTTCCCCACTCCATACCAGATTTCATTGATTGCAAATATTCAAGTCGTTACACAAGGTGATTTCCATGAAACGTTTTTCCATTGCAGGTTTAAGTGCTTTAGCATTAGTTGCTAGTGTTTCCTTTGCTACTCAAATCCCCGTAGTTGCTAATTTATTGCCCGGTGGTTCTGCGATCGCACAAAATGCTAAAAAGGGTGTAGTTCAGTTGCGTCTAGATGCAGCTAAGAAAATGGTTGCTAAAGATGCCCAAGGTAAGCAAAAGGTTACTTGGAAAGCATTAGAAGGTCAAGCTACTGTCCAACCAGGAGATATACTACGCTATACAGTTAGTGGTGCTAACAATGGCGACAAAGCTGTTAAGGGTCTTGTGATCAATCAACCAATTCCCCAAGGGATGAAGTATGTGTTGAAATCTGCTACCGTGAATGCTAACAAAGGTGCGAAGATTACCTACAGTATTGATAAAGGTAAGAGCTTTGTAGAAAACCCCACCATCAAAGTTAGGCAAGAAGACGGTACATTTAAAACAGTTCCCGCACCAGCAGAAAAATACACTAACATCCGTTGGAACTTCGGCGAATCTGTTGCTGCGAAGGGCGCAGTTAAAGGCACATACCAGCTACAAGTACGCTAAGACTTATTTTAATAGGGAGTTAGGAGTTGATGGTTGGTAGTTGACAGTTGATAGTTGACGGTTTAGGAGTTTTTAATTCTTCACTCCTTCACTCCAGGGCGCAAGCCTTGCGCCCCTACTACTTCACTCTTTCCTCTCACATGGGGTGTAACATCTCTACCGCAGCAAAATTTAACGGTTCTGAATGCAGTAATGGATGGAGGTGTTGCAATGCAACATCTCTAGCTGCAATTCCACGAACCGTCAAGTCTTAGTAGGAGAAAAACCGTGCGTCGTCCAAGTTCGCAGAACCAAACTCATTTTGGTAGGGGCTGGTTAAAGCGGTTTGCTGCAACTCTGGCGGTAGGGGGTTTCTTACACAGTCCCATATCTGCTTCTGCTCAAATTACTACTTCAACTGCAACCAAATCCTTTGTTAACCAAGCTGCCTACACTTATACAGACCCTTCCAGTAATTATAGTTTTACATCTAGTTCTACCCAGTTAAATGCTACTACTGGGGAATCATTAATTGACCCCCTAGGACAGATTTTAGGTTGTAATGGACAACTGCTACCCGATTATCAGGGTTTTACCGTTGCTCTTTACGATCCAGATCCCAATGATGCCACAGGAACGCAACTAGGAAATTTAACTGACCTCACAACTACCGAGGTTCCTGATATTCCTAATAATGGTGTTTCTCTGGGTATTAGTCCTAATACCACTAATATTAATCCCTTTCCCCTGACTAACGCCGACCAAGGTTTTTATAACTTCTTATTTGATACTAGTAAAGGACAAACAGATATAGGTAGAACATATATTTTAGTGGTTAATCCTCCAGCAAATTCTTCTATCTATACCCAGCGACGAATCAAGCTGGAAATTACTAGTAATACTAATAATCTTCTTCAGTATAGTGCTACTTCCATAGATGGTACCCCCATTAGTCTCCAAGGTGACACCCAACTTACTGACCAGGTATCAGTAGCTGATGCGGAAAAAATTGGGTTATCTTTATTACCATTAAATTTAGACATGGGGTTGTGTCAAGCCGATCAGCTGCGGATTACGAAAACGGGCGATCGCGCTACGGCAGAACCGGGAGATACTGTGATTTACCGCCTTTCCCTGAAAAACCAAGGGGATACGGGTTTAGATAATGTGGTGGTTACTGATACTTTCCCCACAGGGTTTAGATTTATACCTAAGTCTGTTAGGGGGGAGATTGATGAGCAGTCTGTCACCGTAACTACTGAGAGTAAGGGACAGCAAGTATTTTTTAGAACTTCAGCCACTATAGATACGGGAAAAACCCTGAATATTGTCTATGCAGCTCGATTAACCCCCGATGCCCTGCGTGGTTCTGGTCAAAATACGGCAGTTGTCAATGCCCAACGTACTGACAATGATTTTGCAGTTCAAGATGGTCCTGCAATTCATTTAATGAGAATCAAATCGGGAATTGCCTCTAATTACGGCACAATCATCGGTCGCGTGTTTGTGGATAAAAATTTTGATGGCGAACAACAAGCGGGCGAGCCTGGAGTTCCCAATGCGGTGATTTTCTTGGAAAATGGCAACCGTATAACTACTGATGCTAATGGTATGTTTTCCGTAGCTAATGTGTTACCTGGTGCCCATGTAGGGGTTCTCGATCTTAGCAGCTTACCTGGGTATAGCCTTGCTCCTAATACCCGTTTCCGGGAACGCAATAGCCAATCTCGCCTGGTACGTTTAGAGCCTGGTGGGATGGTACGGATGAACTTTGCAGTCACTCCTGCTTTCAAGGAGGAGAAGAAGAAATGAACTCAAGACTGCGACATACATATTATTTAAAATTGATGGGAACTGTGGCTGGAGCAGTCAGTGTAGTTTTATCTCCTGGTACAGCCATAGCAGAAACAGGTGAAAATGTAGAGGTTAAAACCAAAACTAACCCTGTTAAATCAAATTCCCAGTTAATTCGCTCTTTAAAAGGTCAACAAACCAAGAAACAGAAAAATACTTCACTTAACCGAATTGTACCGGAAACAGCCGCAGACAAACCGGAATTAACCCCAAAACAAGTTAGTTCTACCAAGAACAATTCTGTTACTCCCTCCATTGCACCGGAAACAGCCGCAGACAAACCGGAATTAACCCCAACAGCAACTACTTCCACCAAAGAAAAGGTATTACCTGTACCAACTGCACCGGAAAAGGTAGCAAATCCACCAGAGGTTGCTCCACCTCCAAGTATAAAAATACTATCTCCTACATCAGAAGATGTACTTAACGATCGCACAACTACGGTAATTTTGCAATTTCCTGAGAACCAGGAAGCTGAATTGCGGGTAAATGGTAAGTTGGTAGAAAAGTCTTTAGTTGGTCGTACAGCTAACGATTCTAAGACTAAGTTAGTTACTCAAACATGGTATGGTGTTCCCCTCCAGGAAGGGGAAAATATTATTACTGCTCAATTGGTAGGTTCTACAGCAGCCCCGGCAACTGTGAAGGTGATGGTTAGCGGTGCTGCTACTAAAATGAAGTTGACAACTGTAGAATCGAGGATTCCGGCTGATGGGCGTTCTACAGCTACAGTTAAGGGACAATTACTGGACGAAAATGGAAATGTCTCTGACTGGAAGGCAGTTGTTACTTTAACAGCTACTGATGGAGAGTTTATTGGTGCTGACTTTCAACCCGATACACCAGGATTTCAGGTAGAAGCACAGGGGGGTCAATTTGTTGCTACTTTCAAATCTGGTTTAAAAGCCAAAACTGTCACCATTCAAGCTAAAACTATTAATTTAGAGGCTTTTACCCAACTACAATTAGAAACCGCACTGCGCCCTAGTATTGTTGCTGGGGTGGTAGATTTACGTTTAGGTGCTAGGGGAACAAACTTTTTCAGTACTTTCCAGGATTTTCTCCCTCCAGATGAGGATAATAGCACCCAACTAGATTTTCGCTCGGCTGTATTTGCCACTGGAGCAATTGGTGATTGGTTGTTCACTGGAGCCTATGATAGCAGTCGGACTCTAAATCAAGGTGATAGTAATAATAGACGGCTGAATCGAAACTTACAGTTTGGCGAGAAAGTCTATCCAGTATATGGGGACAGTTCCAAAGTCGAGGCTGTGACATCTTCTTTAGATAGTCTATATTTTCGCCTAGAGCGATCGCCTAAAATCTCTGGAGCAGATCCCGACTATTTCATGTGGGGAGACTACAATACCAGTGAGCTTTCCCGCTCGTCCCAGGAGTTTACCGCTACTAACCGCAGGTTACACGGATTTAAGGGTAATTATAATTTTGGCAATCTCCAAATTACTGGCTTTTACAGTAATAATGTGGAAGGTTTCCAACGGGATAATCTTTCCCCTGATGGTACTAGTGGTTATTATTTCCTCTCCCGGAGATTGGTTGTACCAGGTAGTGAAAGTATTTATATCGAGTTAGAGGAACTCAATCGTCCTGGTACGGTATTACAACGGACAAAACTCAGCCGGGGTGGTGATTATGATATTGATTACGATCGCGGTACTATCTTATTCCAACAACCCATTTTACGTACAGATGTGGATGAAAATGGGCAAGTCTTGGTGAGGCGAATTGTTGCTACCTATGAATATGAAAGTACAGTATCCAGTGATAGTAATATTTTTGGCGGTCGCCTGCAATATAATTTTGCTCGGGGATTAAAAAGCGACAGCTGGTTGGGTACAAGTTATATCAGGGAAGACAGGGGAACGCGGGATTTTGAATTGTATGGTGCAGATGCCCAAATTTCCCTAGGTTCTGGAAGAACTTTCATTGCTGAGTATGCCCATTCTACCAACAAGTCTGATGTGGGAGGCACTGTCAGTGGTGAAGCTTGGCGAGTGGAAGCACAAGGAGAAATTTTCCAAGGACTACAAGGACGAGCTTACTATCGTACTGCGGATGCTGGATTTGCCAATAATGCCACTGTTAGTTTTGTTCCCGGACAAACTCGATACGGGGCACAGGTAACGGGTAAACTTAGTAACAAAACCAATCTCCGGTTTCAGTACGATCGCGAGGAGAATTTTGGTGTTGCTCCCGAAATTATCACTAACTTAGAGGATTTAATTAACCCTGGAACTACTGCCACACCCGGTAGTAAAGTTGATAACTCGCTTACTACAATTTCTGCGGGTATTCAACAGCGTATAGGTAAAGCTACTGTTAATGTAGATTGGTTGCACCGCGATCGCCAGGATAAAATAGCTAATACTGATACTAAATCAAATCAGTTGCGATCGCGCCTCAGGTTACCCATTGCCAAAAAACTGACATTCTTGGCACAAAACGAACTTTCCTTATCTTCCAGTACAGATACAGTCTATCCCGACCGGACTCTGTTCGGGCTGAATTGGGCTTTAATGCCTGGGATTAACTTCAGTCTGACACAGCAATTTTATAATCGGGGTCAATTTAGCGGTAATTCTATCACTAGCTTCAATATCAACGGCGAACACAAATTAGGCTCTGATACTACCCTCACTGGACGTTACTCCATTCTCGGAGGGGCAAATGGTTTGACTGGTCAAGGTGCGGTGGGTTTAAAACAGAAGTGGAATATTACCCCTGGTTTGCGGATGGACTTAGCCTACGAACGGGTAGTCGGTAACTTCTTCGGCAGAAATGGGACGGGGGTACAATTTGCCCAGCCCTTTGCTGTGGGACAAAGTTCTTCTTCCCTGGGGTTCGATTCTGGCGACAGTTACAGTATAGGTCTGGAGTATACAGATAGTGCTGATTTTAAAGCCAGTGCCCGTTACCAGCATCGCACATCATCCAGTGGTTCCAATACCGTAATTTCCGCTAATGCCACAGGTAAAATTTCTCCTGCCCTCACTGCCTTATTCCGCTATCAACAAGCAAGTTCCAGCAATCAAAAACTACGGGGATTAGGCAGCACAGCTAATTTAAAACTGGGTTTAGCTTACCGTGACCCCAATAGTGATAAATTTAACGCCCTGCTGCGTTACGAATATCGCAAAAACCCCTCCACCATTCCCGAATCAGTCCTATTTGGTACTGGTACCGGCGCAGAAGACCATACCTTTGCTTTAGAGACTATTTATGCCCCAAACTGGAGATGGGAATTTTACGGTAAATATGCCCTGCGTAACAGCACATCTTACCTAGCTGACGACTTAATCGGTACTAGCACCGCCAACCTCGCCCAACTCCGAGCTACCTATCGCTTAAACAAAAATATGGACTTGGTAGGGGAAACCCGTTGGATAAATCAAGATAGCTTCACAGAAACCGGCTTTCTGTTAGAAGCTGGTTACTACCTCAGCCCCAATTTGAGATTAGCAGCTGGTTACGCCTTTGGTAAAGTCAGCGATCGCGATTTTTCCGGAAGCAGATCCGCAGGGGGTCCTTACCTCGGTTTAACCCTCAAACTCAACGAACTATTTAACGGCTTTGGATTACAAAAAGTTACCCCAGTTCAACAACAGGAGTCTAAAGTAAAATCTTGGAGGCGGAGGAGCATATGGTAAGGATGTATGAAAAGCTCACGCAAAGGCGCAAAGGCGCGAAGGAATTATCTGTGTTCTTTGGGATTTTGGGTAAGGTTCTCTCAATCTTATTATTAGTGGGTATACATATCCAACCATCCACTGCCCGAACTCAAGCTCTGAGAGTAGTAGTTAACAGCAACCAGGATAACCTCCGGAAGGATGATAAAATTACATTACGGGAAGCCATTGAAATTGTCAACGGCACAT
Source organism: Calothrix sp. MO_192.B10 (assembly GCA_030065055.1). GTDB lineage: Bacteria > Cyanobacteriota > Cyanobacteriia > Cyanobacteriales > Nostocaceae > Calothrix_A. Next base: position 22,877 of record JASJDS010000074.1, on the reverse strand, counting down.
TACCCTTAGATAAATTAAGCGCGACGGAAAAAGCTCAAATTTTCCCAGGAAATCAACCACAAATTGAGTTTAACCTACCTACCGGACAAACTGCGATCGCCCTAAAAAATCTTTTACCACCCCTGGCTACCCCCGGCTTAGTAGTGGATGGTACCACCCAACCAGGTTATGACATCAAAAAATCGGCAACAGCAGAAATTGCTATCCCCATTCCTCTAGTCTCAATCACCCCTGCATCCAACCGGGAAATTTTCCGTGGTTTTACTGTAGTTGCTAGTAATATTACAATTCGCGGCTTGAGTTTGTACGGTTTTACCAAATCCCATGGTGCAACAGAAGCCATCCCTCCAGGGGATATTATCATTGCCTCTTTAAAAAATTTAGGGGAACAGAGATTAGGGAAAAAGAAGCGGGAGGAAAATATTCCCCAGAATGTAGTAATAGAAAATAATTGGTTAGGTATTCTTCCGAATGAAAGTATACCCAAAAAGACCTCGGCATTTGGGGTATCCGTATTTAATGCAACTGATACGATAATTCAAAACAATCGCATTTCCTATCATGACGGCAGTGCCATTATTACTGGCATTAGGGGAGAAGGGATGCAAGTGCGAGACAACATTATTGTCGGTAATGGTATGGCTGGGATGCCTGACGCTATTAGATTAGATGGTAAAATTAATCACACTCAAATTACCTCTAACTTGATTTGCGGCAATGATGGTAGTGGAATATATTTGTTTAAGCCAGAGGGTTCAGTAAAAATACAAGATAACCAAATTAAGTTTAACGGACGCAGATTACGCAGGGCTGCTGTTTATTTGATGGGTAACAATCATCGGGTGCTGAACAACCAAATTACCAATCAAACTGGTTCAGGGGTGGTGGTTACATCCTATCCCCAAAGCCGTAGCAATCTGATTCAGGGGAACCGTTTTGCTAACTTAGAAGGGTTGAGTATTGACCTAAATACCAGACACCATGTGGGGGTACGAGACTTCCAACGGGGCGATGGCCCTAACCCACCGCGCAATTCTAGCAATCGTCGCCGAGATACGGGAAATGGGGCAATTAATACACCAAAATTTCTCAGCCGCGAGTTTTTACTGATTAATGGCGAAGTCGGCATTGATGGAAAAGCTGACCCTGGTACGGAAATTGACATCTACCGCGTTGTTTCTAATCCAGAAAAACAAATCGATTTATATCCTGCCTATTCTCCCTTGGGGGAAATTGTTGCCAAAGTAAAAACCGATGATAAGGGTAGATTTAGTGCCACCTTAGACAATATTAAACCAGGGGAACAACTGAGTGCGATCGCATCTGACCCCCGTTATGGAACATCGGAACCATCTGCCAATATCTTAGTAAAATTACCAGGTAAGATACCAGAAATACAAATAAATACAACCGCAGATATACCCAAATGTACTACCCCCAAAATCGCGGAAGAGCCACCATCAAAAACCACTCCTCCAGTAACCGCAGTAACACCACCACCCTTACCACCACCAACCATTTCTCTGAATGTACCCCGTAACATTCATTTTGCCTTGGATAAGGACAATATTAGTCCAGAAAGTGCGGTAATTTTGGATAAAATCGCCGCAGTATTGCAGAAATATCCCACTATTGTTATTGAACTACAGGGTCATACCGATTCTCGCGCTAGCATTGCTTATAACCAAAAGTTAGCTTTGAGAAGGGCGAGAAGTACCAGAAATTATTTGATAAAGAAAGGAATTGCACCAGAAAGGATGACAATTCGTTCCTTTGGGGAGCGCGAATTATTGACAGAGGAAAATAATCGGGTTGATTATGCCCGTAATCGTCGCGTAGAGGTGATTTTTATGGATGTTAGGGGTGTAGATATTGTGTTTGAAAGCCAAGAAGAGGATTTGCAAATAGAACCATAGGCGTTGCTGATTGAAAATATGAATTTGCCTCACGCAAAGGCGCAAAGGCGCAAAGTTACAAAGAAAAATAAAGGTTATTTTGACATTTCATATCCTGATTCAGCAACGCCGAACCATAACCACATAAATTTAGTAGAGACGTGGCACTGCTACGTCTTTACACCAGGCAACATAACACAACGTCAACCGCTGAGCGTCAGTCAAAAGTCATTCAATTTTAACGTGAGTTCGACGAAATTTTGAGGCTAAAACCCTTATGAATCAAGGATTTGTACAATTAAATTAAGGAGTCACTTCCCGAATAGTTGAGAATAAACTCAACAATTAACCTAAACTTAGTAAATCAGTGTGAGTTCGACGGAACTCAGGTAAATTTTAACGAACTTTGGGGGTTAAATTCCCCTGCTTCTACAAGCAGCGCGTTTTGCGTCGGGGTAAAATCCCCGTTGCTCCCAGGCAATTCGCTCATTCGCTTATTCTACATTCTTTGAACTCCGAACTCCGAACTCCGAACTCACGTAATTTTAGATTTTAGATTTTGGATTTTGGATTTTGGGTTGACCCCATGTCTAAAGTCCGGAGGCTTGAAACAATGACAGAACTGTTTGTTTTTCTCCACGGATAAATCCTGGGACTTGTATCCAGTTTATTTTTTGGTCAAAAGTCAATTTATGTTCTCAGTTGGAACCAATACAAACAAATATAATCAGTTCGGAGATTATTCCTTTAAATCATACCAGTTTTTCAATCAAACATGATATTTAATGTATTGTATTCAAGTGAGAAATATTCTGTTAATTATCAATTAATTATTCATAAAATTGGTAGTTAATTATGTTTACCAATTGATTTATTGCTGCGAACACAAATTCTTTAACTCTTGCCATACAAAGCTTCCAATGTTTATAATGTTGTTCATATCGTATTTGAAGGCTGTAGTTTTGTGATAGAGATCACATTAAATTAATGATTGTTTGAATATTTTGATAATAATTCAAAAATGCCTTGAAATTTACGTTTTTCTTGTGAAATTAAGCTTTCTTCTTATCTAAGTCAGACTACATGGGTGCTAAGAGGTAATTGATTTACACTCTTTTTTGGTTATTGTAGTGTAATTCTGTAATTTCCTCTCATAAAGCCTTGATAGAGTTACATACAAAGTATTTCAACCTTTACCAAAACACCCATGAATATGTTTAATCAGTATATCCAAAATTACACTATAAAACCCTATAAATGCAGGCTTAAATTGCCAACTAATTTATTCTATCAATGCCATTCTTCACTGATTAGTAGTTTTTCCTTGTTCCATATGCTTATAGTTATGGGTATTGTGGTTTGTCACTATCCAGCCGGTATTGATTTGAGTTTTGATACCAAATAGGTGTATGCCTTCAGCAATGGAACAAATGGGAAAGATGGAAATGTTGTTGAGTCATTAGACAGTGGAATTGTGCTTATCATGATATCTTCCACATCTCTACACAATGCAACCTCTGGAATCAAATCTTTAATTGACAAATTCATATCTTAATTCAGCAAACTTTTTCTTGTTCAAAAAATAACCTATGAAATCTTTATTGAATTATTTAATAGCCATATATAATCAGCGTTACACCTGTAAAAAAAACTCTCTCCAAAACGGCCAAAATCCTCTGTTCATTAAATCAAATAAACAGAAAATTAAGGCAAGCTTAAAATTTCTGGGTCAAATTTTTCCCTCTACAGGTTTAGGAACTTTAGCTTCTCTGATAATAACCTTACCAGTCCTAGCAGAAGGCTCAAATCAAATCGGCGTGGGATCGAATGGATTGAATGTATATTTATTTGAGTACGATGCTAGCAATAGTTTTATTCAAGCTCCTAATCAACGACCGATTTACGTCAATATTTTTAATCCTGGAGAGGTAATCAATCTTTCTCTCTGTGGTTGGGAAAGCTGGAATGATCTGGGAATTGAAATCTTTGACCCTGACGGAGTTCGTATATTTGCAGATTCTGGTTCACCAGGAAGCCAAAATGGAAATCGCTGGCGATTATCTCAGGGTAATGTAACAACTAGCAGTACAAACTTTTGTAATCACGGTAGTAGTACTAACACTTTACCAATCTCAACTCCCAATAGTCCTCTCACCAGCCCTGTCCGTTACACAACGACAAAGACAGGAACATATGAGATTCGCCTTTACAACGAAAGTAAAAGTAATACTAATAGCAATGCGGTTTTTACTTATTTTGATATTACGGTGACTCCAAATTCCAGTACTAACCCTGACCCGACTGAAAATCAAGGGCGAGTTTGGGCAAGAAGTTGGGCTTTTAATGCTGGGAATACCTTTGGTTCGGCTGGAGCTTATGACGCTAATTTCTACGTCAGAACACCTGGTGGGCGACCGAATACAGAATTCATCTGGCAGTTGGACTTAAATCAATTTGCCCCGCAAAGACATGAAATTATTGGTAATAGCATTGGTCTGAATGCACCTTACTCTAGGTATAGCGTTAGGGGTTCAAGAAATGGGGGTCCTGCGGGTGTTGGTTATACCCGCGATTTTCCTATATATTTGTCCTATCCAAGTTCTGGTGCATTTTTACCCATCTTGCCAGAACCTGCACCACCAAATGTCTCTAACTTCAGATTCGTAGATAAGGATGGAGTAGATAATAGTATTTCCCCAAATGTGACGGCAAATATACAAGACAAAGGTGACTTCAAATTCACACCAGATGTCGATGGTACTTACGAAATCACAATTGATACTAACCAAGATGGCATTTTCGGCGCTGGAGATAAAATTCTATTTGGAAAGACAACTGCTAACGTTGAAACTTCAGTTGAATGGGACGGTACAGATTTCTCAGGACAAGTCCTCCCTTCTGGGACCTATAACGTTAAGTTAAGCGTGCGAATTGGGGAGTATCACTTTACTACCTTTGATGCAGAAACTAGTGGGGGTAATGAAAATGGGTTATCGATCTGGAAAGCAACTGGACCAAACACTAGGCAGCAAGCTCTAGTTTATTGGGATGATGCGACTTACTTAGGAAGTTTTGGTGGTCAAGCTAACTTAACAGGAGGATTGTCAGGAACCACGCAAGGGAGCCATACTTGGGGGAATTTTGCTTCTGGCGGCATCGGCGATCGCAATTTCATGGATACTTGGGTAATTGGGAATTCCATAACCGCCCAAACTCCAGCAATTATTACCACAGGCGACTACAACATCACCGGTACTGTATTTGAAGACTATGGTTCTGGCAACACAGGCGATAACATCAAGAATACAGGGGAAAATGGTATTGGTAGTGTGACGGTGCAGTTGTTTCAAGATACCAACAATAACGGTACCTATGAAGCAGGTACAGATACCCAAGTAGGCAGCAATGTGGTAAGTGCAGCAGACGGAAGCTACAATTTTCCCAACCTGGCAAATGGTACTTACTTTGTGAAAGTCGATGAGAGTGACGGGGACTTGAGTAGTCAGACTTATGGTGGTACTAGCAACCCCATCAAAGTCGTTGTTAATAACGGCAGTCAAACCGCAGACTTTCCCTTTGATAGAGCAACAGCTGATTTGAGTGTTACTAAAACAGATAACCAAACTAGTACCACCCCCGGTAGTGCTATCACCTACACGGTTACTGTTAGCAACAATGGCCCATCCACAGTTAATAGCCTCACTCTCAACGACACAGTACCCGCTAGTATCGAAAATCCCAGCTTTACTCCCAGCACTGGTAGTTATAACAATAACACTGGTACATGGACGGGATTAAATTTGGCTAGCGGTCAAAGTATCACCCTCACCATCCAAGGTACGGTTTCATCTTCCGCAACTGGTACCATTACTAACACTGCCACAGTTGCACCACCGTCGGGAATCACAGACCCCAACAACAGCAATAACAGCAGCACTGATACCACCACAGTTACAGCAGTGACATCCACTGCCGACCTCAGCATAACTAAAACCGATAATCAAACCAGTACCAGCCCTGGTAATACCATCACCTACACCATCACCGTCAGCAACAATGGCCCATCCACAGTTAATAGCCTTACCCTCAACGATACATTACCCACTAGTATCGAAAATCCCAGCTTTACTCCCAGCACTGGTAGCTATGACAATAACACTGGTGCCTGGACGGGATTAAATCTAGTTAGCGGTCAAAGTATCAACCTCACCATCCAAGGTACAGTTTCCTCTTCCGCAACCGGTACCATTACTAACACTGCCACAGTTGCACCACCATCGGGAATCACTGACCCCGATAACAGCAATAACAGCAGCACTGATACCACCACAGTTACATCTACCAGTGCTGATAACAAACCCCTTGGCTCACCCTTCATATGTGATGCCACTTTTTACATCACTATCGGGGAAAATAACGCTAACAGAGGAGGACCTAAGCAGCAATTATTTGATATCAATCGTTCGGGTTCAACCTTTAACTTTATCTCCAGGGGACCTGAAACTACAATTGCAGGTGGTTACCCAATAAACTTTACCTATAACTCCCTAGCATATCACCCAATTGATAACTACCTTTACGGTTACATACAGAATTCACAGGCAACAACAGGTCCTTACAGCCCTGGTAATGTTGTCAAAATTGGTAGCGATGGCATTGTGCATTCTCTAGGAAAACCAACTACAGCACCCGGTGTCACTTTACCTAATGGAGGTTACTATGCTGCTGCAATTCTCTCGGACGGTACTTATATCATTGGAGGTGGTAACCGATTTGCCACCATCGATTTGACTACTACTCCCCCAACTATTACCAATGCTGGAACCAAATCAGGGGTAAGTTTCACAGACTTTGCCGTCGATCCTAGAGATCCTGCTAGCCTCACTGGTAAGAAGATTTACGGAATTAATGAAAGTGGTAGTAGCGATCGATTAGTCATCCTAGATATGACAACCTTTCCTCCCACTATTACTAGTCAAGCCACCAATCCCACAGGATTAAATCACAATGCTGGTTCCCAATTTGTAGATGCATTTGGTGCCCTCTACTATCGCAGCAATAGCAATCAGAAGTTGTACAAAGTTGATACCGACTCCAACAGCCCTAATTATGGTAAAGGAACGGAGATTACCACTGCTCCTTCTGGTGGTAACCATGATGGTGCCAGTTGCTTGTTCGCCGCTGGTATGCAAAAAGATGTCCAAGATACTAATGATAATACCATTACTGAAGCTGCGGCAGGTCAAACAGTCAAATATATTTACAAAATAGCCACGGGTAATGTTAGCGATATAACTGGAGTCACATTTGAGGATGACCTGGGTTCTGTTGCTGGAGGTAATCCCATCAACGGTATTTTCACAGGTAATGTAACTGTTTCTAATAATTCTGGTACAGTCAGCTTCAGTAATAATAACCAGACTTTACAGATTACCAATTTAACTTTGCCAAAGCAAGATGCAAGTACTCCAGGAGGAGATACACTCACCATCACTGCGGAAGTGACTGTTCCTAATAACTTGACAGCAGGGACATATTACAACCAGTCTGTGTTAAGTAATTTACCCCCCTCATATCCCAGTACTATTGTTTCTGATTATCCTCCTTCCCCTGCATTTGAAGACCCTACTCCGCTGAATGTGACTGTACCTGTTGCGACTAACCCCAATGTGTTGCTAGTTAAACGTATAACTGCTATAAATGGCGATCGCACTCAAAATCCCAATGACAATACCCCATTAAATACCTTTGTAGATGACACCACCTCCAGTAAAAAAGATGACGACAATAATTCCAACTGGCCCAGTAATTATCTCATTGGAGCCATTGACGGTGGTAAGGTCAAACCTGGAGAAGAAGTTGAGTATACCATCTACTTCTTATCAACGGGTGACAACACAGCTAAGAGTGTGCTGATGTGCGATTTAGTTCCCGAAAATCTGACTTTCTTACCTACAGCATTTAACAGTAGCCCTGCTGCTGCAACTGCCACTTTCCCAGGTGCAGACCGGGGGATAGTCCATAGCTATAATAGCAATACTGTATCAATTTCTGGTGTTCAAGATGGTGATATTGGTCAGTATTTTCCCCCAGGAGTAGAACCTTCTACCGTCTACCCCAATATTGATTGTGATGGCGATCCCAATAACAATATCCCTAACAGCAATGGTGCAGTGGTAGTGAATCTAGGGGATTTACCTCATGCTACTACACCTAGTCAATCTAATAGTTATGGGTTTGTCCGCTTCCGGGGCAAAGTAAAGTAACCCGAGTTCGGGATAAGCTCAAACCCTGATTATATCGTTACCTGATTTTGGTTTTCATAAACCTGTTTGCGTTGTTTTAGGCATTAATCAGCCCCTCAAAGTGAAATAAAGCTCCTTAACCCGAACTGAGGTTAATGGAAGTTGTATTTGTATTGTATGCGAGTGAAAATTGGATACAAAATTTGGGCATATTAAGTGTGGCAAGTCTGGAAATGTGATGGCTAATGGCGATCGCCTTCATGATATATTCATTCCAATAAACAAATGCTCGGAGCAAATCTAGAAAATAAACGCCATATTTATACTGCGTTTTCCTTATTCCGCAAACCATTCAGACTCATCTTGGGTGGACTTACATTATTATGCACTTCTAGCTACTTTGCTCCACCAGTGTATGCTGAAGGAAGCCGCGATATGTTCCCCTCCGGTGCTCAAGGGAACAGGGGTCATATCTTGTGGAGAAGTGGTACGACGAATTCAGGATTTAATAAAAAAACCCTACTGCGAGTTTATGCAGAAAAAGATCAATATATCTTAGTAGGATCTAGTGCTGTGGGGGTAGGAAGTGGAAATATCCTGATTTATAACCCCAATACAATTACTGGTGGTCCTGCTAAAGAAAATTTACCCTCCACGGCGAATTTTAACTGCGTTAGTCAGCAGCCCGGTAGAGGATTTATTAGCAGTCGCGCCCAAGAGTTAGCGGGACCTAAATCCATTGATGATACGGGAAATACTAATGGTTATACCCCCTGCTACTATCAAGCTCCAGAAAATGGAATTTACTATATTGCCATGTATGGTCCTAGTGGTGCAAACAGTACCGTTGATGCCAGTAGGGGAGTGGAAGAAAATATAGGACAAATTAACACTAGTTCTAGTCAAGTCACAAGTATTTCTGCTTGGGATGTAACAGTACGCAGTAGCAATCAATCATCTACAACAGATATTACAGGTAGACTGTTTACCTTCTACATAGAAATGAATATGGGTGGCAATGGTCGCCAATTACACTCAGATATCTACATAGTTACCCTCGATGGCTTTCGTTATAAATTAGATATGCGAGGACTCGACCCTTTTGGCTTTAGGATTTACGGAAACATAGTCGGTAACTGGGATAGCGACGGCAAAACCCCCCTTTATCGCAATGTATTGGGCGAAGGTGGTGATGTTGTTAATCCTGAGGGGGGTGTTAGTACTGCACCTCCCCAATTTCCCATGTTTTTTAACCCAATCGACCAGAATGCTCTACTATACATCACCCGATACGATACTAATGGTCAAGCGATCGGAACTGGCATTCCCCTTACTCCTACTTTACCAAGCTTGAGTAACCCTAATTTTACTGGTACAGTCACTGAGAAAACTACCTTGGTTAACAATGGTGGTACATTCACATTTAATTCTAATGCTTCAGGCACTTACCAAATAACCATTAGTCGTGATGGTAGCAATTTCGATCCCACAAATCCCCAAAACCGGGTATTAAGGGGAGTTATGACCACAGGTGGTTCCCAGTCAGTTATTTGGAATGGGAAAGATAACAGTGGTAACTTTTTCCCCACAGGGAACTATTCATACCGCATTATTACTAAGGGAGGAGAATATCATTTTCCCATTAGTGATGCAGAAAATAATTTTTATGGTGGTCCTACTATTACACTTTTAAATGCTACAAATCCTTTAGGCAATAATACGGCGTTTTATGATGACCGAGGATATGTCACCGTAGACGGTACTACTGTGGGCAACATAAATCAACCACTTTGTGGTAATAACCCACCTAATCCCAGTTTTAGTGACCCTATTAATGGGTTTAACTCATTAAATAATGATAGGGCATTTGGAACCTCATCTGGTGGTAATAATAGGCTCAAGTGTAATGGCTCATTTGGGAATACCAAAACATTGGATATGTGGACTTACTACCCCAGCGCTACCCTATCAGAAAGTTTCAATATTATAGATGGTAGTGATATTGGTGCAAACATGGTTTTGGTCAAACGTATCACAGCAATTAACACTACTCGATATACAGATGTATTAGATGGGGTCAACGATCCCAATTCTCCTAACTACGTTCCTTCTCCCCACGATACTGATGATAATAATTCAAATTGGTTAAGTAATTACCTACAGGGTCAAATCAATGCTGGTAAGGTTAGTCCTGGGGATGAAATTGAGTATACTATTTACTTCCTCTCATCAGGTTTGAACACAGCCAATAATGTGCTGATGTGTGATTTTATTCCTACAAACACCACATTTGTTTCCACAACCTTTGGTACAGATAAAGGTATATTCTTGAGCCATAATGGTAGTACGGTGTCTCTCACAAATACCCAAGATGGAGATAATGCTCAGTATTTTCCCCCAGGAGTTGAACCATCCACTGTATACCCCAATATAGATTGTGATGGTGATTCCAATACAAATGTTGCCAATACTAATGGTGCTGTAGTCGTCAACTTGGGTAATTTACCCCATGCGACTGAACCCGGTACACCGGCTGATTCTTACGGATTTGTGCGTTTCCGCGCCAAGGTAGATTAGGAAAATTAGGATTTACACCAGAAACTTGGTTTCTATGAAAAAACTGGGTTTATGTAATCTCATGTTGGGTTACGCTGTGGCTTCACCCAACCTACAAAGAATTGTCTACTGAGGTTACGTATATTTCTCACGTTAATTTTAACTCCTAACACCGAACTCCTAACACCGAACTCAGGTTAACCACCACTGACGGGGGGAATTAACACCACCTCATCCCCATCCTGAAGGATAGTATGTGGTGACACAAAATTAAAGTTCACCCCAAATCGAGTTACATCTCGCCATTGTGCTAGTTCGGGATGTTCGGCAATTATCCTGTCTCTGACTGCTTCTACGGGAGTATTTTCGGGCAACTCTAATAGTAGTTCCGGTACACCATAAGCTTCTTGATAAGCTGCAAATAATTTTACAGTAATAGCGATCGCAGATTGGGGCATAAAATCGGAATTGGTATATTTATTATAGGGGACACAACACAATGGGAGGTGGAATGCTAGCAAAAAACACAGATGAAGTTATCCACCACTTAGACAACATTATTACAGAGGCAAAAATTCAACACAATCGCATTGGTTTATTTGCTGCTCTTTACCGTCAAGTGACCCTAAAAATTAAGATGGGAATCGATCATAATATATTTGATGATAATTTCCGCATGGAGCGATTCGCTACAGCATTTGCTAACCGCTATTTCCAAGCTCTTGATGATTATCACAGTCATGGTAAACCAACGAAAAGTTGGCAGGTGGCGTTAGCAGCAACTACAAAACCAGACTATATAATATTGCAACACTTACTTTTAGGAATTAATGCCCATATCAATCTGGATTTAGGAATTGTAACGGCGGAAATTAATCCCGGATATCAACTACAAACTTTTGTTGAGGATTATGCCAAGGTAAACAATATCTTGGGAGAATTACTAGACGTTGTACAAGGAACCGTTGGGGAATTTTCTCCCCTGCTAGATATTCTTGACAGAGTTGGGGGGAAAACTGATGAAATGCTGATGAACTTCAGTATCAGTAAAGCCCGTCAAGAAGCCTGGAATTTCGCCGAACTACTCGCCAATCAAAATGATATTTTCCGGAGGGCTATTATTGCTATGGTTGACACAAAAGTGGCGTTTTTGGGTAGATTGGTGATTAATCCCGGTGGTACTTTGAATAAGGCTATTGATTTAATTAAGGACACTGAAAGTGATGATATCCCAGCTGTGATTGATGCATTGAATGGGATTGTGGGCTAAGGAACGGACAAATAAGGGTTTCAGGCTCTGATACCAATTCTAATAATGTTTGCGATACATATATGATTGGCAAGGGCACGGCACTAACAAGATTTTGGTGTATACAATTATCACTCTGATGCCGTGCCCCTACCCATCTGTCCCATTCTTTTGTGATTTAATATTAATAATACGTGCCTGAAGTACCTCTGCAACCACAGGATCGTGTGATGTAAATATCAGGGTTCCCCCTTTCTGGGTAAAGTCTTGGAGTACGTTCAACATCAATACCAAAGATTGGGGATCTTGTCCCACCATAATTTCATCCAATAGACAAACCTGTGGCTGTCTGGCTAAAACAGCACCCAAAGCTAATCTGCGTTTTTGCCCTTGGGAAAGGGAATGGGGATGTTGCTGGTCAAATTTACTTAGATTTAGCTGTTTAAGCAAATATTCTGCTACATCTGTAGGCACACCTGGTTGATAGATTTCGGAGCGGACGCTGTCTGCAAATAGTTGATGATTGGGGTTTTGCAATACAAAACCTACGGTTTGAGCTATTTGGACAATAGTGCGTTTACTTACATCCCTCCCCATAATCTCTAACTTGCCGGTAGCCGGTTTGAGTAAACCACTCAAAAGCTTTAATAGGGTTGTCTTGCCACAGCCATTATCACCCTTAAGTAAAACAATCTCTCCCGTGGTGATTTGCAAATCGGGATAAGCAGGATACCCCCCCCAACTGAGGTTTTCGCTACGTAGAACAATAGGGGGATTATCCCTGTTAGAGGGTGTAGCATCCATACTAAACCCCGCATTTAAAATTCCCGTCATTTCATAATTAGCTTGATATTGCCCGTGTTTCTGGACATCCCACGGGGAAAGGCGACCATTTTCAAAACGGTAAGCGCGATCGCAAATTTCCCGAACTACATCAAAGCGATGCTCAATCAAAATTATAGATTGACCTTGACTGCGACGGGAACGCAATATTTCCACTAACAAATCTACCCCTTTGGCATCCAAAAAGCCGAAAGGTTCATCCAACAGCAGGAGTGGTTGACCAGTTGCCAACATACACCCCAATAATAAACGTTGTTTTTGCCCCGCCGAAAGTTGATTGATTAACCAACTGCGTTGTTCATCTAAACCAAATTCTTGTAAAACAGCCCCTGCTAGGATTATAATCTGCGCCGGGTCAATATTCCAATTTTCCAAGCCAAAAACCAACTCTTCCCACACCCGATCCGTGAAAATTTGAGTTTCCACATTTTGTAATAGAATACAGAAATGTTGCGATCGCTGACGAATTGTCCACTCCTTTAAATCCACCCCTTGGTAGAGAATTTGTCCGCTTAACTTCCCTCCAATATGTTCTGGTGATATCCCTGCAATACAGTTAAGTAAAGTACTTTTACCACTCCCCGTGGCTCCAGCAATTAAAATAATTTCTCCCGGTTCCACAGTCAGGTTCACACCCTCAATAGTTGGTTGTGACTTACCAATATGGGTGAAACAAAGGTCAATTACTTGTAATTGAGATGTATCATTACTCATTTAAATTATGAATTATGAATTATGAATTATGAATTATGTCCATTCTAAATAACTAACCCCCATCATAATTAAAAATACAGCGATCGCAAAAACCAAGTCTTGCATTTTCCAAATCAATGGCTGACTATTACTGCGGGGTACTGCGGGATCGTAACCCCTAGTTTGTAGACCAATGGTGACATCATCAGCATAGGCAACTATTTGAAAAATTAAAGGTATAAATAAACCCGTAAACCACTGACGAGGTTGACGACTCAAATTTACACCACGTAATTGATTTGCTTCGATAATCCGCTGAGTTTCTTGCTGAATAATGGGCAGAAAACGCCAGATTAACATCAAACTCAACACTAGGAAACCAGGTAGCCGTGAAGCTTGTAATGCTCTAATTAGATCGGATGGTGCTGTAGTACTGGCAAGTAGGGGTGTGGGTAAGGTAATTGCTAACAAACGTAAGGCACTAAACAGAGACTTGTTAAAATCACCTAACAACCAGGTAGATAATATGAGAAATAATCCTAAAAGTATGGTCACTTTCAGGATTCTCGTGAATTTGAGATTGACTTGAGAAAACAATAATATTAACAACAAACCAACCAATAATCCTAATGACAAAATTTTTTGTAACAGGAAAGCAAAGCTAATCAGAAAAATGCAAATAACTATTTTTAGCAAAGGGTTGATTTGAGACAGAAAACTATGCTTTTGATGATTATGTTTAGAGATCCGCATCTAATTTTCCTGCCCGTTTGAGTTGCTGAATTACTAATTCCCCCAGCCACCAACCAATTGCTCCCGTAATACAGGATGCTATACCCATAACAACGAAAATCCAGGGCATAGTTAATAGTCTGCCAAACTTACCTCCCAAACCATAGGCAGCTAGTAGTAAACCTAGGGGTGCGGCACTACCAAAAAATATCACATTGCCTAGTAACCTATTTCTTTTAATGCGATAATTACCAATAAAGAAAATAATCGCTTCTGTTAATAGAACCGTAGTTGCTAAGTAGGCTGTAATTACTGGTGACAAAGCTAACAATAGTAGAGCCAAGGGCAAAATCATCAAAGCCACACTACCCTTGCGTTGTAACCGCGCCATTCCCAGGGTCATGAAAATACCACCAAATGGTGCCCAAGCCACCAATTGGAGTCCGGGGAAGAAAGCTGCCAAGGGACCAACAACAAACACCGCAATCACCATACCAATGGTCATAAAGGCGGCAAAAACGTAATCTTTTAAACGCCAGGGAGAAATCTGCATAGCTGGTATTCAGTAGTGAACTAGGGAGAGACTGCAAGAATATAATTTATTACAACCCTGCCAATGTAAACAAAATGGAAATTTTTGTTAGAACTCTTAATGGAATAGCTGTAAATATAGAATTACTATTTGATTTTTGAAAAACACGTAGGGTGTGTTACCGGCGAGAGTACGGCACCATCCGGTAATATGGCTCGGTGCGTTACGCTAAAGCCATAACGCACCCTACAAGTACCTAATTTTATTCAAATAGAAGGGTAGGGGCACGGCACCAGAGTGATAATTTTATACACCAAAAGATTGTGGATGCCGTGCCCTTACGAAGAATGTATGTGTCGCAAACATGATTGGAATGTTCATGTTGATTATACCAACTGTGAATATTAATACCGTTTCTGTATGAAGATGCAATTTATATTGATTGTAGAGACGTAGCAATGCTACGTCTCTACGAAATCTATTTGGCGCAACTCCTCACAAGTTCCTCAAATTTTGACTCTATCCTGAATAGGAGGGGGAGTATATCTGTATTTAGAAAATTAGATAAATACAGGTGCGACACCTAAGGAGCAGAGGCAGAGAGGGGGCATTACAATATGACGAAAACGATTATAAACTTAACATTACCAGCAGTGGTGACGGTAATTGAAGATATTCTGGAAACTTATCCGGATCATCCCTATCAACAGGCTTTCTCAATTCCAGACTTACGCCAAGAGCTAATAGCTCATGTATTGAGTCGAGTATCTAGTTGTTATGTGGTCTTAGAAGAAGAACAAATACCATGCTTTGGGATTAAATCTTTGCCTTTTTCTCCTCAAGAAAAGTTTTGTATAGAAACTTTAATTCAGGAAGAAATTGAGAGGATCATCCGTCTAAGAGAAGAAGAGGTTAGTCACCAAATTCCCGAAGAAGTTGATCCGAGATTAGAACCTTCCCATTGGTTTGGTTAATATGTTTAGGTAAAAGATCC
The DNA here is from genome assembly GCA_030065055.1 of Calothrix sp. MO_192.B10. Classification (GTDB taxonomy): domain Bacteria; phylum Cyanobacteriota; class Cyanobacteriia; order Cyanobacteriales; family Nostocaceae; genus Calothrix_A. Next base: position 7,138 of record JASJDS010000074.1, on the reverse strand, counting down.
CCGACTTCTGAATCAATACCCGCACGTCGTAGCGATTCCTAGGATAGAAGTCGGGGAGCTAAACACTCGGTTCCTCACGCTAGGTAAAAGATCCCCGACTTCTGAATCAATACCCGCACGTCGTAGCGATTCCTAGGATAGAAGTTGGGGAGCTAAACACTCGGTTCCTCACAAGTTCCTCAAATTATTTTTTTAACCTCAAAATATAATCAGAATGGTGCTGACATGGAATATTGCCCATGCAGCAGTTATTTTGCTGTCCAAGCATAACAAATCTTCTAGGAGGGCAGAGTATGCCATCCATTAATTTATTAGCTGTTTTTAATCCATCCCATGAGTGGCGATGTGGTCATGTAATTATACCTTGGCAAGCGATCGCTAACAAAATCCCTATATCACCAGCAGAATTAGTATTAAGTGACCTACGGGATCTGTCCCACACACCCATAAATGCCCAAATTGACAGAATAGATCCTGACGATCCCTCCCGCGATGTCCTAGTGTTTTCTCTACCACAAGCAATTCCACCTGTATCAGAAGATGAAATGCTTGCCTCCGCATTTGTGAGATTAGACCGTGGTAAGCCCATGCCTCCCGGTCTGGGTGAGCCTTATGTAGAAGTGGTTTATGGTAGTTCTGGCGATGCACGAGGAGCGAGACTGGTTAATAGCCGTCTCATTGCTTGGTTTAATTTAATACCTGCACCAGAAGATAATGGGCGGAATTGGTATTCTGGCTCTGCTTCTAGTATTCAGCTGGACCATCAGGAAATCCTCGATCCATTCCCAGCAGCAAGGGGTGAATGGCTAGGACAAGATCCGGAAAAACGCTGTATGCAAGTGGCGAAAGTCCTCCTACCAGGACCTCCTCATCCCAAATCCCCAGCCTATGAGGTGTGTTTGTTCAATCATTCCTATCGTCTAATATCCCAATCCAGTGGTTCTGTGCGAGCGACTATTACCATTGCTTCAGAACCTTTTGATTATATGGGAGTTGATCCGGTAACAGGGAACAATCGCCATCTAGTATGTGAACTATATCGGATAATTAGTTTGTATGCTGGTGCAGACTACTTGGTAGAAGAACTATTCATTAAAGGTAAGCCCAAAGCAGCAGAAGACAGGATTGCAGGTAGTCCAGAAATAGTCAATCTCGATTTTGCAGTACGCTACTTTGCCCATATGAACCTGGGACAAACAGAAGATATCCAGCAGGTTTTCCCTGTACCAGACTGGTGTGCTGTGGGTTCTGTTACCGAACCTTATCCTGCCTATGGCTTGGCAACTAATTTACATATTGACTCAGTGAAACACCCATACCAGAACAATTATAGTCGTTTCTCCTGGCAGTTATTACCAGGGAAACTTGCCAAGTGCGTGCATCTGTTTATGCGGGGTAAACCAGATGAATTTGATACCAGGGTAGGTCATATTTGGTACGAGCACATCTACAAACCCCTGAAAGCAGAAATATATGAGGATGCTATTCCAGCTTACCCCATTGAGAGCGATCGCCTGGTTTCTGTCTGAAATTGCTGGAACCAAATGTTGAATGTTTTCTTAAATTCTCCAATTTGTAATTGAATTTCCGTATGTTGGAGGTGGTCATGAATTCAAACACAACTGAAGTCAAACAAGTTGCTACCCAGTTGCTAGCTGGAATACTCGCCAATCCCCACATTTACTCCAAAGTAAGTGATGATATGGTCAGAGGACAGCAAGAGCAGGATTTAATAATGTTGGCAATTGAAATGGCTGAAAGTTTGATTGAAAAGGTTGACAACAAAAAAACTTGATGGGTGGATGAGCGTAGCTCTATTTATTCATAACCTTACATCTTGCACCACATGATCCCACGCGAAAATCATCGCCTGTAACCCTTATTATTTCGTAGGGTGGGCAATGCCCACCTTACCCTTATTGAGAAGGTGCAAGATATGTGTAACTGAAAAATGATAACCCTTGGCGTAAGGAGAAAATAATGAGCGATTTCCATGACTTTCTGAAACATCAATATGCATATGTTGCGGTAGGAGAATTTAAACCAGGTAAGTTTGAACAAGCCAAGAATCTTTATGAGCAAGCTGTTTCAACTTACACCCATGGATTTAAGGGAGCATACTTGCTGCAAGAACCGGGTACAGACAAGGGAATCGCCATCATTTTTTGGGAAAATCTAGAAGATATGCAAGCCAATCAAAGTGAGGCTTACCAAGCTATCTTGGAGCAAATGAGTCCCTTGTTTACCCAAGCACCAAATACTTCCTTCTATGAATTAGTATGTGAAGTTCATCCAGAAGGCAAATCAGAGCCTGAGGTGATGAGTAATTAATTGCTTTTTCCTAAAACCTTCGACAATGACAGTAACTGACTTTAACAGTTTGTCATTGTCTTATTTGTAAATATAAAACTAACTACATAAATATTCATCTACCATTGGGTATATTTTATGGTATTGGTCTTGAAAATCGAGGATGAGGGCAACGGGATTTTTTGAAGTTGGACACTAACTGGTTGAGTCCGGGTATACCAAAGCTCGAAAACGTTCGTCATCTCGAATGTTGTCGAAATCTGGGTTGGTTTTGGCTTCTATTCGACTACGATGAGGTGCAATATCAATCGCTTGTTTCAGGTAATCAGTGGCTTGCTCAACTTCTCCTTGTAGGGCAAAGCAACAGGCTTTAGCATAATAGCCACCTTCATCCTTTGGATCTTGCTTAATCGCTTGTTCGCAGTCAGTAATGGCTTCTGCGTATCTACCTGCCCTTGCTAAAATAATGCCGCGATTAGCCCTGAACAATGCTTTTTGAGGTTGTAGATTTATTGCTTTATCAATGGCTGTAATGGCTTTTTCACAATCTTTTAGTAAACTCAATGTTAATGCTTGAGAATTCAGTGCGTTATCATTCTCAGGATCAATTGTCAAAGCTTGTTCGCAGGCAAAAATGTCTTCCTCATATCGCTTCATACGGCGTAGTATATTCCCTTGCGATACCCAAGCCTTAGCATATTTGGGATCGATATCAACAGCTTTTTGACAACTGTCCAGAGCTTCCTCATATCGCTCTAACTCAGAGAGTACAACACCTCTATAGAACCAAGCATTAGCAGAATTGGGATCGAATTCAGTGGCTTTCTCATAGCAATCCAATGAATCCTGGTAATGTTCTGTACTTCCGAACAAGTAACCAAGATTTGCAAAAAAACTATGTATCAGTTTTGGACGACAGTTAGTTGAAATTTGTTCAATCTGGCTTTTCGCCTGCAAAAGCAAATCAGTCCTTTCTCTAGGGCGATTGCAACGAATAGATTTACACACAAGCCCTACAGACTTACCAAAACCATTTCCTAAATCACCAACATATTCCAGCAGGGATTGAATAGATAACTCAATTTTTTTTGATAATTCTTCAATTTCTCTTTCTGAAGGAGTATTTTCACCTTCAAATTTAAATTTGTCGCTTTTAGGAGATTTATCTAGAAAAAACCAACCAAACGTGAGAACAATTGCTGCGTCTTTAAAAAATTTGTTTGTTGCTTTAGGAAGCAAATGACGGTTCTCCTCATTTATTTCTGCATCAATGAAGTTAAAGGGAGCAATAAACACATCTGGCTCTTGCAGGTAAACAGCGACAAAAACATATTCTATATATTGCCGTAATCCTTCATTTTTTTTACCAAAAAGACTGTGATAAAGAAACTCGGAAATTATTTCTCGCCACTCCTCATCTTTATAGGGGTCGGGTAAAAGACTCTTATCATCGAATAAATCCTCCGCTTGTTGCTTAAAGTAATTGGCAAGTAAGTCATGGGTGTCACGAAATAAGTTGCGGTTGTCCTGAAAATAAGACTGCCGAAAAACATCCCGCGCTACATCATCTAAGCGATAGTGCCTGTTGCGGAACTCAACAAAATCCGAGCTTTTCAGCCATTCAAAGGAACTTTCTACATTATCCGCATCTAATTTTAAGCCTAAGCGATCGCTTCCCAGTAAATATTTAATCATTGGCAGGTCGAACCATCGGCAACACGCCACTACCTGCAAAATTCTTCGCTGTTGAGAATCTATTCCTTGTAAAAGCAATTTAGCGATCGCCTGGTTCCCTTGGGAAAAGTCAAGTTCTTCTCCTTTGTCCCGTTTTTTCCTTACCCAGTCGAGATAGTAGGGTAATCCTTGAGTTGCTTTGAAGATTTTCGCACGTTGACCACCATTACCAATGCCAATTCGTTCCAGGTAGGTCTGCGTATCTTTCTTATCAAATTTTTTGAGATGCGTTTCATAGAGTAAATTTCGATCTTGGTTGAGTTTGCGCCATCCCTCATCTGCTTGTAGTGATCGCCTTCCCACTACCACAAGCCGTACTGGTTGAGAATGCAAGGGAGTATCTTCAACTAAATGCTGCCATAGCCATTGATTTAGGTAAGACCGAGCTTTCTCATAGGTATCCAAAATCAGTACGAGGGGTTTTCCTCTGCTTTGGGCGATTTGTATCAAACTGTCAGCAAATGCTTGGGTTAGTTTAGAAACTGGCTCCAACATTAACGCCTGTAGTTCTGGTTGGTCTTTGGTTGCAGGATGATTCCGAACTCGCTGCTGTATCCATTCTTGCAAGTCCTCTGCATTTTCTTCCATTTTTGATAAGGTTGAAAATCCTGACTCTAAAGTTTCAAAGGAGTTTGACTTGTTTGAGACAGAGGTGAAACCAGTAGAACCTAACCATATGGATCTTTCAAACCAACTTGTAATCTTTCTTGATTCTTCACTGCTAGTTGCTTTACCATCCACCGTTTGCTGGCTTAACTGGGAAAGAGTTGCTTCAAACTGCTGTTCTCGTTGAGTAAATGCATCAGTAATTGTTTCGGCATCCAACAGTTGAATTGCCAGTTGATGTAGCTTTCGCATCAGCTTTAGTGGTGTTTCGACACCAGAGGTTTTGGCGAAACAAACCTCTATAAAATCCACTTCACTTGCATGAGCTTTCTGTAATCGACCTATTGACGTTGTTTTACCAACTCCACCTATTCCATAAATATTGAATAATAAAGGCTGACCCTGAGGCTGTTGCAGTGCATTTGCAAAGCATTCCCGTAGTTTTTTTACCTCATCTCGTTCAATGTAGTACTCATCCGATACAGGCGATCGCATCGGAGATTGATGTATTGTTTCAACTTGAGTATTATGCTGGACTTTATTTGGTATTGATGGACTGTTTTCGAGCTGTACTGGAAATGTTGTTTTTGTTACTCCAAATATTTCGTCTTGTCTTCGTATTGATGAATTACAGAAAATGCTTTCTTCCTCATCACTAAGAACCCAATTTTCTTGAATGAAACTTTCTGCTCCACTCATTTTAATTAAATCTATAAAATTGTTTATAGAAAATTCATCTTTATTTGACAAATTAGTTAGGTCTTGTAAATCATTCTTGCGTTTATCTAATTTATCTTTGTCCCGGTCAAGAAAAGATATCAATTTAGTGAAAGCTAGATCGGAACAAGCTGGAATGACTATATTCTGTAAAGCCTTGCCTTGGAATTCATATTGAATGCCATTTTCAAGAAGATAATCCCAGTCGATAAAATCATAGGCTTGCCTCTCTTTAGGCTTTGGTCCAAGAATTATCTCGCCATAGTTTTCATAGCGATGCCTTATTGTATAACAGGGTCTGTAGGAATTGTCTCTAGGTTCTTCTATTTTCCAGTCATGAAGAGGATATAGCTCTTTAAGTAAGCTTATAATTATAGGATGCTCACAGACAAGATCGATATCTTTTGAATCTCTTGTTACTACATATCTTTGAACCGCTAATCCACCAATAAGTAAATGCGGTTGGCTCAATTTTTCATTAATCCTAACCAACTCATGTTTTGCGATTTCAATATCTATGGGACGACGATCCATTTACTTAGTTTATTTATTACAATAGTTGCAAAATATACATTAATGTTGAAATGAGGCAGAGAAAAGATGAGATGATACTGGTTTGTAGCTCAATCTGAAGTTTTAGGTACCTGGACTGGTATATGCAGTTGTCTTTAACATTAACCAAATAAGAATGCTACATATTGCCAACCCAACATATAGTAAAGAAACGGAGCGGAAAAGCATAGCACCAAGAAGAGTATTCTTAAACGCGTGACTGCGATGACGCATCACCAGTAAATCGAACTTGAAAGGAGTCCCATTCTGAGCAGCAGTAATAAATTCGTCTGAATTCACAAAATTTGAAATTTCCTGTGTACGAGTAATAAAACTCCTTTGAATTCTACGGAACGAGCCATCAACAACCCAAAAAACTACAGGAATGATTGCTGTTAGCCCAATGAACGGTAACAGATTTTTATTTTGCAATGCAAAGCCAATACTACCTGTCCAAGTTAAGATTGCCCAGTTTTTAATACTTTTTGTAATCTCATCATGTTGACGTATCGCGCCATCAACATGTTTAAGTTCTTCCTTGAGAAGATCGATTTGGTAGTCAAACACTTGCTTAGAATTGGACATATTTTTTACATTAAGCTAGGTATTGAAGCCAAACGTAACAAAAATATACTTCTGCGTGATTGGCGTGGAACCAAGAAATTTTTAATACTAAGATAAATTATACTTTGATGAAAGATGCTTGTTCGGAAAAACGAGGTTTTGTTAGACAATACAGGCTATTGTCATCCAGAAAACCCTGAACACTTGGGTGCGGGGAGCATCCCAAATGTTTAAATTTGTAGTGCGGGCATCTTGCCCGCTTTGTATGTATGTAAAGGGAGCAAGATGCTCCCACTACCGCATATGTTTGAAAAATTGGGATGCTCCCTAGGTGCGATCGCAACTACACTCAAAGTAGCATCTTAGACAGAAAATAATGATCTGGCGATCGCCTACTCCTGTGATCAGGTACAATCAAAGATCATATCTGCGAAAAATCCATGACCTAGAGTTTATAGCACTACGCAATTAGGGCACGGACATTGTTAAATGCACCAAACCTATGAACAGTAAACTTATTACTCCTTCGGAGTGAATCCTAAGCCCTTCGGGCACGGCAAAGCCGAACGGATACGCTTCGCGTTAGCGAAGCTCCTCTGAAAGAGGCGCGCCATTTGCTTTATGCCGGGAAACCCGTCCACCGCAATGGCTCACT
>JASJDS010000259.1 GCA_030065055.1 Calothrix sp. MO_192.B10 | reverse complement strand
AACCGTTGCAAAAACATTACCCAAAGTTGGACAATGACCTCATACTAACGGCTGTATAAGGATTCCCAGTAGGACTTTCACCTACTACCCGAAGTGCCATTAGGCTTCCTAAACAGGGCATTGTCCACCAGACTCCGACCTATGAAGGTTGACCACGGGAGCGCTGTTAACGCTGGTAAAATAATTGTGACGACTACTCGGTGAAAGTTCGCGTCTTAACTCATTCCAATGCGACCAACTGTGTTTTCTGGTACCACCCAGATAAGCTTGGTTGGAAGGAATGATTTGTATGTACTTGCGAGGTAGACGCTCAGAGAACCGTTTAAATGACTTGGTACGAATACCGCGACGCGCTACTACCAATGCAGCCGCAGTATCAGAACTCAGCCCATACATCCCCATATATTTAGTCAATCCCTGTATACTCGTATAAGCTGGATTAACCTTTATTAGGTCGATACCACGATTAAAGCATCGACGTTGTAATACTTCCTCCCATTTGGAGAAAGCAAAGCCATTAAGCATTCGAGCGTATCTTTTACCACGCTCTTTTAACTGCTCTTTCTTAGCTGAAAAATCTAAATCTTCAATTACTACAGGACATTCGTAAGTCTCTGCTAACAATACTACTTGAGCCGCAATGTCCGCTAGCACCGCTTCAACTTGTCCTGTATTTCGGCTATGAAGGTTTATCTTGAATTGACCACTATCTTTTAAATTCCCTTCAGCATCAACATAAGTCCAACCGATAACGGATGGATTCAAGTCAATACCTATTGCACCTTTCCCGAATTTAGATTGTGTAGGAACTTCGGGGACATCAGTGGATATAGCGCAATACCAAGAAAAATCTTTGTAATAAAACCTGTAAGTTAGTGCCTGACCAATCGTTAAAGCAGCCTCAATATGTTGCTGACCATATTTAAAGGTGACTTCAGGAATAGTAATGTAACTACCATATTCGGACTCTAAGCAACGAGGTACCCGAATCTTTAAATTACCATCAGTATCTAGCTGACATATTTGATTACCAGATGTTTCACCTTTGGAGCCTACAAAAGTAAACTGACTGCCTACATTACCTAAATTAACTTCTAAGGGTTTATTTTTAAGATATTCAAGCTTTTGTTCTAAAACGTATTTACGGCGTTTCTTTTGGTTAATACGTTGTTTTGCTACCTGTAATTCGGTCATTCGGCAAGGATTATAACGAATTGAACAAGCATCTTTAATATGAGATTGCTTGAACTTCTTAGCTTTTTTAGCTTTCTTATAATCCTTTATTCTTTTCTCCCAAGTCTTTAGATATTTATTCACAGACTTCAGCTGACCTTTAATATTTTTGATATGAAGTTTACGACATTCTTTTGCTGACGAAATCTTCCCATCAATCTCAGCGACAACAGAATTAGCTTGTCGCTTATTAATACCAAATTTTTGCTGTAATTCAGTGTTTAATTTTGATTTGCTTAATCCTCCATCATTTAAACTTAGTTCGAGGCATAATTGACTAGCAGCACCATAAATACGACTGTAGTCAGCACAATAATTATTAATATTTTTAGGCGTTATTGTACTCACTATAGTCGTAAATGTTTTGAGACTCACTTGTCAATCACCTCCTTGTATGTAATACTATAGCTATAGTACAATATATTACCTATAAATGTCAAAAAAAATGGGCAAGAAAGTTTCTCAGAAATTATGGCAGAAAGCAAACCGAGATAAAGTATCTGACTATCAGCGTAAATATATGCAAAAAAAGGCTCAAGCAACTGTAGTACTTGAACCTTGGGTTAAAGCTAAGATTGATAAAATTAAGCCAGGTGAACAGCCTTATGGGCAATGGATAAGGAAATTTATTGAAGAATGGGCATTAGAAACAGAAGGAAGCTAGCAGAGTTATTCTTATTTTGTTGAGCCTGTCTCTTTTGACGGTTTTCAGCGCTCTTACGTCCATATAGTTTTGCTGACATTGACGTAAGAAGCGATATAATATCATTTGTCATTTCTTCTTCAAAACTTTTGTTCATTTGTCAGGATATACATTCAATACTGACAGAAATTTCCGGTTTTTCATACTCTGAAAATTTCTCCATACAGTTGAAATATCAGTGCTATGCTAGTTTAGCAATGTGTTTAATTTCAATATCGCTATGCTGATTACATAGAAATATATCTTGACAAAAATGTAGTGTAAATTACTGCTAGTTTCCCGTAATTGTTAGCAACTTGACTGCATGATATCTGTACCCGTAATACGGTATCACTAATGATGGGTAAAGTTGGGTAATGTTAGGTAAGTATGGGCAAACTTATGGCTAACTACAGCCAACCCCGTAAACGATAAATTAACATTCCCAGATACTCTTTAAGGGTAATAGTAAATCGGTGTAGGTTATCTGTATTGGGTATCAAGTTCAAAATAGCAGCTTTTGGCGTACTACCTAGTTCCTGTATTTCCCCTTCACTCACCAAAAAGTCAGTTGGTGCTGGAATCACATCCATACCTTGTTTTTTAAAGATCAGTAGCGATCGCGGCATATGCATAGCAGAAGTAATCAATAATACTTTATTGATATCTTTTTCCTCTATAACTTTACGTACATTAACCGCATTTTGATAAGTATTGAGAGAATCTGGCTCCTCAATAATTGCCTCTTTGGGAATACCGAGGGAAGTTAGAATAGCTGCCATATCCGTTGATTCAGCAGTACCACTACCACGCCAATCAATGCGACCACCACTAAGGATAATTAAAGGTGCTTTTTTTTGCCGATAAAGCTGTGCTGCATAAATTATGCGATCGCCCTGTTCGCTTAAATCTGGTCCAGGTCGAGGGGGAAAAGCAGATTTGGTCGCACCACCCAAAACCACCATCGCCTCTGCTGTGGGCAATTCAGCGGGGGGAATATTTTGCCATTCTAGCGATCGCACAAAAAATTTAGATACCCAACCATTACTACTCACAAGTAACAGTATTAGAGCAAAACTGATGCAAAATGCTGTTATGCGGGGTCGTCTTCCCACCATGAATAGTGCCACTACCAAGCTGATGCAGGCTAAACCTAGGGGATAAAACAGTAAGGGTAATAATTTGGAAAGATACAGAAACATGCAACGTTCTCAATGCTGCTTGATACTACGTGAATTTGAGGAGACCAGATGATTTTAGAAGTCGCCATTCTGGATGTGATTCCAGGAGAAGAAGATAACTTTGAGAGAGCTTTCCAAAAAGCACAGGAAATCATTACTTCAATTAATGGATATATTTCACATGAGCTGCAAAGGTGTATCGAGAAAAGTAATAGATATATTTTGTTGGTAAAATGGGAAACCCTCGAAGACCATACAGAAGGATTTCGTGAATCTGACAAATATAATCAATGGAAAACCCTACTTCACCATTTTTACGATCCCTTTCCCACAGTTGAGCATTACCAAGCTCTATAAACCATTGGGCTTTGGAGCAAAAAATTTCAACTCACGCCAAGGCGCAAAGACATAAAATCATATCCCCCGCAAGTCAGGGGATTGAGAACCAAGAACAACCAAAACAATGATTCGCTGCGCTCAGTTTTATATTGGTCGCAATTCATCTCCCGTTAAGTAAGCGCGACTGTAACGGGAGTCCTCTTGCTCCATTAAGATAGAATCAAGAAAAAATAAGAGTCAATTGATTTTGGATTTGTTTCACCTACAAGGGGTGAGGCATGAACCAAAAAAAATCTCAAATCGGCAATCTAAAATCTAAAATTGCCAATAAACTATCTTTCCCAGAACTTCAGTTTAATTGAACCTGGACTGCGACGATAGCGTCGAACAGTTTTCCGCATTTTACGTCTAGTTACTCGCCCTCGGGAAGTTTCTGCTTCCTCCGTTGGGGTAATTTCTGGTGAAGATAGCTCGGCTTTTGTTTCTCCCTTACTTTTCCACCAAGTTATCATCCACCCACCAGCTATACCCGCTATTCCACCGATAAAAATGCCTATGGTTGTTTGATACCCCACCAGTACAAACCCCACCATGAAGAATAACCAGTACTTCAGTCCAACATCTATACCTTCTGAGGAAGCTAAATTTTGGGACTTGGGGCTATTTTGGGATGCGGTAGCAATCCAGCCAAAAATGAAACCTGCCGTAATTCCTAGGAAAATGCTCCAGGCTCTAGGAAATCCCAACAGTAACAATAAAACAGATAGGAAGAAACCAAATACTAGTTGGGATAAGAAATTTGGCGATATATTTAACAGTTTGCTCGGATTCTTTTTTTCTTCTGCCATGGGGTTGGAGCTATGAGCAAATTACATTTTTTAATTGTGCCTCTAGGGGTTGAGTAGTATCCACAACTTTCAGATATGTTTTTTCTTCTGTAGTTAAGGATTCTGCTTTCTCTACCTGGGAGGCTAATAAATCTGCTGTTGCATCGGCGATGTCGCCACTGCGGTTTTGTAGTCTTTGTTCTAAGACTTCTAAGGGTGCTTCACACTGGACGATTTGCAGGGGAACATTATTTGCCTTGGCTTGGTTAATTACCTCCTGTCTGAGTTGCTGTCGGTCATATTTAGCATCCAGAATTACGGAAAACCCTTGTTTGGCAAGTATAATTCCTAAGTCTAATAACCGTCCATATGTCTTTTGGGTCATTTCTGGGGTATAAATTTCATCTCCCCCTCTTTCTTGTAAAGGAATACCTGCCAGATGTTTGCGGACTGCATCAGAACGAATCTGGATGGCTCCCAACTGGTTCGACAGATAACGTGCGGTTGTACTCTTACCCGAACCAGATAAACCAGACATTAAGATTAACTTGCCTTGACGGGGTTGGGTATATTCCCATGCTTGTTTGTAATAATCCGCAGCAGTTTTGGATGCGTCTTGTTTCACTTCTGCCGGAATTCCCGGATCATCCAACAAAAATGAAGTTACTTTGGCCCGTACATATGCTTGACGACTCAAGTATAAAGGTAAAACCTGTAAACCTTCCCAGTCCCCAGTTTGCTCTACATAGGTATTTAAAAATACATTCCCTAAGTCTTGACGCTGTCGCGCTTCTAAATCCATGACGGTGAACGCCACATCATACATAACATCGACAAAACGGAATGGTTCATTAAATTCAATGCAGTCAAAAACCAGCATCCTATCTTGCCACAGAGCAATATTTCTCAGGTGTAAATCTCCATGACATTCGCGAATGTAATCCCCTTTTATTCTTTGGGTAAACAATTCTTGCCTTTCTACAAAAAAGCGATCGCTATAGGCTTTAGTTTGATCAAATTGTAACTGTGTTTGGGGACCACCAACATATTTTTCAGTTTGTTGGTAATTTTCATCAATTGCTGTCCGCACCTGGGATACTTCCCCGAAGGAGCGAATATAGTCATTCATATCCGCTTTCTCATGGTAACGAGCCACCACTCGTCCCAATTCTTCTAAATGTTCTGACTGTAGAGTTTCCTCATCAAACATGGAACTCAGTAGAGCCTTTTGAGGGAATTGGCGCATTTTTAACACATATTCCACGGCTTCACCCGTACCGCCTAGCTGGTACTGCTCCCCTGCTTGGGTGATAGATAAAACCTCCAAATATAATTCTGCTGCTCCCCGACGATTGAGACGCAATTCTTCCTGACAAAAATGCTGACGCTTTTCTAAGGTTGAGAAGTCCAAAAACCCAAAATTCACAGGCTTTTTCAGCTTATAAGCATACTCCCCTGTCAATAATACATAGGAAATATGGGTTTGAATTAATTCAATTGGTTCTGTGACTGCATGGGGATAGAACCCAGGCTGCAACATTTGCTGAATTAGAGCAGGAATAGCAATTTCTGTCATGTTTAATTTTAAAGTTTGGTTTTTTGACCTGGTAGAAGATTTTGACATCCTCCCACATTTTGATAAAAAACCAGGGATAATTCCCCGGTTAGTTAATAATTATCAAAAATTTAAAGATCGCAATATAGCCTGCATTAACCTTTAGCACAGGCATAAAAACTGACGTGATAAGGATTACCTTTTGCAGGATGGGTCTGGACTTCCTTAATTACTGTAGTACCGTTCCAAGGAATATCAGTAACCTTAAGTTCCAATTCCGTTTTGTTAACAGCAACTTTTTTCAGTAAATTCTCAAGGGTTTTAGCATCCACTACTAAAGAAATGGATTCTGCACCATTGTGACCATATAAATTAGCTGGTATTACTCCAGAACGGCGCAAAGCTTTAGGTTTACTACCTTCTGGTCTAGTTTGACATTCAACTGTGATGCTCATAAAAATTCTACAAAGTGTTTACTGTTAGGCTTATAGGGTTAATAAGTGGACTATTGTTCCCTACATCAAGATAGACAAAATTTAAATTTTACATCTATTTTGAATCCAAGGGTAATAATATTGGGAATTTTTAACTTATTTACTCTAACTTAGTTTGACTATTTGTTCGCTCATGCATCAATTCAGTAATCAAACGGGAAATTGAGAAACCAGGCTTTCACTTGCAAAAATTCAATCAGAAAAACTTGACTTGACTTGTTGCAAACTAAAGCAACCTGGTTTCTGGTATTCACCAGGTGCTCTAATCACTAGCCGCAGAAACAGGTGTACCATCAGCGTGTAACAAAGCCCGCTTTGGACCATGAATGGGGTCTTCCACAATAATAGTCTGATCGCGGCTAGCCCCCAAGGAAACGATCGCAATGGGAACATCCATTAATTCAGCTAAGAATTTGAGATAATCTAAAGCTTGCTTAGGTAAATCTGACAATTCGCGGCAGTCACTGGTAGACTGCTTCCACCCCGGTAAAGTTTTGTAAATGGGTTGACAGCGAGCAAATTTATGGGCACTTGTGGGAAAATTGTCACAGCGTTCGCCATCTATTTCATAGGCAACACAAACCTTAATCTCCTCAACATCATCAAGGACATCCAACTTGGTAATTGCCAAACAATCCATCCCATTAATACGGACAGCATAGCGACCAATCACCGCATCAAACCAACCACAGCGACGCTTCCTTCCTGTAGTTGTGCCAAATTCAGCACCACGGGAACACAGTAATTCCCCTATTTCCCCTTCTAATTCTGTAGGGAATGGACCTTCACCCACCCGGGTTGTGTAAGCCTTAGCGACACCAATTACCCGGTCAATGGCCGTTGGTCCCAAACCAGTACCTACGCAAGCACCACCAGCTACCGGATTAGAAGAGGTAACATAGGGATAAGTCCCATGATCTAAATCTAGAAGAGTGCCTTGCGCTCCCTCAAACAAAATATTCCGCCGTTGTTGAATGGCATCATAAATTTTCAGCGAACTATCAACCACATAAGGTCGCAAACGCTCGGCATAGCCGAGGTACTCTTCGATTACTGCTTGCGGATCTAAAGCTGGTAAGTTATAAAGCTTTTCTAGAATGACATTCTTATAGTTAATCGTCCATTCCAACCGATCGCGCAAACCCTGGGAATCCATCAAATCTAAAATTCTAATCCCAGTACGCTCTGACTTATCTGCGTAGGTTGGACCAATTCCGCGACCAGTTGTACCGATTTTGTAATTTCCCCTGCGTTCCTCTGCCGCCCGATCAAACAACCTATGATAGGGCATAGTTACGTGAGCAGTTTCCGAAATAAACAGATTATCAGTAGAAATATTTAATTTTTCTATTTGATCTAGTTCTGCAATCAGAACCTGTGGGTCGATTACCGTGCCAGAACCGATGATACATTCAGTATCTGGATACAAAATACCAGAGGGAATCAAGTGCAGTTTAAAGGTATTACCTTCTACTACAATGGTGTGTCCGGCATTGACACCCCCTTGGTAACGCACAACAACATCTGCGGAGCGGCTGAGCAGGTCAGTTATTTTTCCTTTTCCTTCATCGCCCCACTGGGCACCTATGACAATGACGTTAGCCAAGTGTTTATTGAGATAGCTAAAGTTTCCATAAAGAACAATTATCTGAAGCTTTGGTAACTTTTGTCAACCAGTTTCAACTGAATCACCATCGACTGTAGAGGTACAACACCTTCGCTCCTCTTGAAAAATGCCTAGATTCCTTGGTTGGGTTGAGCCATGAAACCCAATCTACGCGATTATCAGCCCTAGCCCTTGAGCGGGCGGCTACGCCAACGGGCAAGGCATCTATGCTGGAGTCAGGAGGCAGGATTAAAAAGTAAAAAGATAAAAGTAAAAAGTAAAAAGATAATCCCCATAAATAAATAAATTGAGGGGATAAGATTACGGACGTATTGTTTCTTGCACTACCTGTATCGAAACAAATGTTTTTACT